>CALDHQ010000052.1 GCA_937894055.1 uncultured Polymorphobacter sp. | reverse complement strand
AGTTCAGACGTGTGCTCTTCCGATCTCTGGAAAAAGTCACCCGTCGAGGGCAAGACCGCCGATAGCAAGATCGCCTATCGCCATCAAAACAAAGCGGTGGTCGCCTTCTACGACGGACACACCGAGACCATGTCCATTGATGACATGCGGCGGATCGACAAGCTCGGAGGCATCGCCAATGTCTTCTGGGGCGGGGACAGAAGGAGCCGGTGATCGCGTGCCTGTCCGCTTACTGCCGGCGGATCCGGTAAAACGCGGCAGGCTCGGTGGCCGCGTTGTCGGTGGCCACCTTGGGGGTGCCGTCTCCCGGAATGACCGCTTGGGTGACCACTGGAATGAAGGTCGCCATGCCGTCCGTTGACTTCACGAGATCGTAGTTGAAGCCGGTCTCGGACGGGAAGGTCACGCTGACCACCTGGCCGGATTTGGTGATCTGGGTGATCACCGGTGGAGCGGACGGCGCGATTCCAAAGACCACATTGTCATAGAAGACTCCAGAGCCCAGATTGTTGCTCGCGGTGGCGGAAAAGCCGAATTGAAGGATCATGTCTTCCATGCTTTCATCGAGATTAAGGCGGATGGAATAGGTCCCCCAGGTGACGGGTAGTGCGGAGGTGTCGAAGGTGACGCTTGCCACGGTGGCGTAGTTGGCGGCGGCGTTGTTGCTGCCAAAGACGGGCGTGAAGCGCATCACGCGGTCATGCGTGCCGCTGCCGCGGCCCGAGCGACGGGCCGGGGCGTGGCCGCGGCAAGCACCGCGCACGGACTGCCGGGCACGGCGGCCTCGAGCGTGAATTTGCCGCCCTCGACGCGCCACGCCACCTCGACCAGCCCGCGCGGCGTGCAGACGCTGCCCTTAGCATGGGTGAGGCCGCAGCGGTGCGGGGTGAGATTGATGCGCGCGAAGCCCGGCTCGGCGGGCGTGACGCCGAGAATGCGCTGCTGGAACTCGAGCACCGGGTGCGCCGACCATGCGTGGCAGAGCGAGCGCCAGTAGCTGTTCTCCTCGACGAAGGTCGAGAGACCGTAGCCGACGGATTCGTGCCACGGGCCGAGATGCGACGGCATGTCGTCGTAACGGCCGCTCCTCGCCAAGGCGGTAAAACCCGTGTGCCACCAGAAGAAGGAGTCCGGCGCGAGCTTCACATCGTTCGGGAAGCGCTTCATGATGATGCCGCGCTCGCGCTCGCCGGCGAGGCCGGCGACGATCGCCCACGCGTTGCCATACTGGCTGACCTCCGGGCCGCCCGGACGGTCGAAGTAGAGGCCCTCGGCCTCGGACCAGAAAAGCGCATGCGCCTTCCGGCGCAGGTCCGCGGCCTCGGCCTCGAGGGCAGACAGCAGCGACTCCTCGACGAGGCCAATGCCTCCGTGCAGGTCATCGCCAACCGGCCTCGTCTCGCGCCGCGCCGCGCCGAGGCCGAGCGGCTGGGCATCGTCAACGCCGTGCTCGATGATGACGCGCTGATGCCGCACGTTGCAGCCTACGCCGCCAACATCGTCGCCAATTCGGCGCCGCGTTCGCTCGCCGCGATCAAGGCGCAGATCTGGACGGCGCAGGACGATTGCTACGACCAGGGCTTCATCGCGTCGGACCTTGAACAGGACCGCGCGACGCAGACGCAGGACTTCCGCGAAGGCATCACCAGCCTGCGCGACAAGCGCGCGCCGGCGTTCAAGGGCAACTGATGACCGACCTGCCCATCCTCTACGGCATGTCGGGGTCGCTCTACACCGGCAAGGTGCGGTCGTATTTCCGCAAGCAGCGCATCGATTATGTCGAACGCGCCGTCGGCATGCCCGAATTCCGCGAGACTGTCGTGCCCGCCATCGGCCGCTGGATCATCCCTGTCGTCAAGCTGCCCGGCGGCCATCTGGTGCAGGACGGCAGCGCCATCATCGACCATTTCGAGGGGCTTGGCCCCACGCGGTTTCCGGCATTGCCGCCCGCCGGTGTCCAGCGCGTCGTTGCGCTGTTGTTCGAGCTGTTCGGCGGCGAGGGCCTGCTGCGGCCGGCGATGCACTACCGCTGGAACTTCGACGACGATAACGAGGCGTTCCGCGCCCGCGATTTCGCCGGCTCGCTGCTGCCGCTCGCCGACCCGCAAGCGCAGGCCGAACAGATCGCCATGACGTCGAAGCGCATGCGCAGGGCAGCGCAGATCTTCGGCGTCAATCCCGACACCGCACCGGCGATCGAAGCGAGCTACCTCGATTTCCTTGCGCGCTTCGATGCCCATCTCGATCACAGCCCCTATCTGCTCGGCGGGCGCCCGACGATCGGCGACTATGGGCTGATTGCCGCGCTCTATGCGCATCTGGCGCGCGACCCGCATCCGACGGCGCTGATGAAGGCTTGCGGCTGGCGCGTCTGGCGCTGGACCGAGCGCATGAACGCGCCCGACCATGACGCCGGCGAATATGGCGATTTCACCGAGGCGCTGTTCGCCGATGACAGCATCCCCGACAGTCTCGCGCACCTGCTGGCCTATGTTGCCGAGGATTATCTGCCCGAAATCGTCGCGATGACGGCGTTCGCCAACGACTGGCTCGCCGCCAATCCGGTGACGACCGGCGCGCTGGCGACGGTCAAGCCCAACGTCCGCGTCATGGGCGAGACCAGCTTCGACTGGCGCGGTCAGCGGCTGACCGTCGGGGTGTTTCCGTACCGGCTTTACCTGCTGCAGCGCATCCTCGACGCCGCCGACGCGCTCGATGCCGGTGCCCGGGCGCGGCTCGATGCACTGTTCGCGCGCACCGGCCTGACGCCGCTACTGGCCTGCCGGCCGGCACGGCGGGTCGAACGCGACAATAATCTCGAAGTCTGGGGGGACACGCAATGACCTTGGAATATGACCTGTTCTGGTCGTTCCGCTCGCCGTATTCGTACCTGGTCACCAGCCGGCTGGTGGCGATGGAGCGCGACTATGACGTCAAATGCAACGTCCGCGTCGTCTATCCGATCGCGGTGCGCCAGCCCGAGTTCTTCGACAATTCCGACCCGCTGTGGTTCACCTATCTCGCCAAGGACACCTACCGCACCGCGGCGTTCCTCGGCTTGCCGTTCCACTGGCCGCGCCCCGATCCTGTGGTGATGGATTTTGCGACGCGCAAATATCCCAAGGAACAGCCCTATATCTATCGGCTGACGCGTCTCGGGCAGGTGGCGACCGAAATGGGCAAGGGCCTCGCGTTCCTCGACGCGGTCAGCCAGCTCATCTGGGACGGCAACACCATCGGCTGGCACGAGGGCGACCATCTGGCCAACGCCGCCGCGCGCGCCGGGCTCGACCTTGCGGCGATGGACGTTATCGCGGCGCGGGACGCCGAACGCCTCGACGCCATCATCGACGCCAGTCAGGTCGCGCAGCGCGAGGCCGGTCACTACGGCGTGCCGATGATGGCGGTCGATGGCGAGCCGTTCTTCGGTCAGGACCGCTTCGACCAGCTTGAATGGCGGTTGAAGCTCAAGGGCATGCAGAAGCGGGGGTAGAGCCTCCGGCGGGCAGGGCCTCAGGCCCTGCACCCAACTGTTTAGCGCACGTCATTCGGGTGCAGGGCCTAAGGCCCTGCCCGCCGGAGGCCCTGTTCAGAAGCGCAGCGCGCTGCCGGTTTCGATCTTGTCGCTGTTCGCCGGCAGGCTGACGCGGTCGCCGTCATGGCCGACCTGTAGCGGACCGCTGAACTTCGACCGTGCATCGCCGACGAACGGGATTTCGAGCGCCTTGAACGGCAGCCCCGGCACGATGTGATCGAGCAGCAGCATCTTGACGCCGGCAGCCTGCGCGATGACCGCGGCACCGGTGGGCGTGGTGTGGTAGTCCGGAATGTCGGCAAAAACATGCGCAAGGTTGTTGCGTCCGGCCTTGAGCGCGGCGGTTTCCTGAATCCGGACGAGTTCGGGCGACAGCGCTTCGTGGACCAGCAAGTCGGCGCCCTTGGCTTCCTGCTCGACGCGCTTCGACGGCGCGGTATCGCCGCTGATGACGACGGTACGGCCCTTGTAGGTGAACTTGTAGCCGACCGCGGGCTCGACCGGCGCATGGTTGACCGGGAACGCGGTGACCTTGAGGTCGGGGGTGTCGATGAGCACCGCCGACGGCCCGCCCTGGGTGATCTGGAACGGCAGCGCGACGCCGCCGATGCCTGACGGCGGCATGACGCCGGGGCCGTGGTGCGCGATGCGGTAGCCGCTATCGAGCACATAGGCAGCATTGAAACCGGCGACGACTTGCTCGACACCCTGCGGCCCGTGCACCGGCAGCGGGGCCTTCGACGCGCCGCCGCCCCAATGCTGGAGCATGAAGCCGCCAAGGCCGTCGATATGGTCCGAATGGAAATGCGTCAGCAGCACCGCTTCGGCGCGGCTGGCGTTGATGCCCATCTGGCCCAGTTTGCGGACCGCGCCGTCGCCGACATCGACAACGAACAGCCGCTGGCCGGCGACCACTGCGACGCACGGCCCGGCACGTGTCGGGTCGGGCAGCGGCGAACCGGCACCGCACAGAATTACATGGAGCCCGTCGGGCAATTGCTTGATGGGGTCGGTCGCCATCGCGGCAGTGACGCCGCGGACGAACATGCGCTGCGCGATGGCGCCGCGCTGGCTGTAGGCAACTGCGCCCGCCACCACGGCCAACGCCGCAACTGAGGCGATGACCTTGGTGGCGGTGCGCATGAACTTAGCCCTTCAGCTGCGCGAGGCACTGGCCGGCGGCTTCAGCCGCCGGCTTGGCGTTGGCGCGATCGATCTGGCCACCCATGACGAGACCACGGGTGGTCGACTTGACCGTGTCCTGCAGATCGGTGGTCGGTGTGACCTTGGGCGCCGTCGTGTTGTAGATGAGCTGCGCATCCTTGTTGAGGCCGGCAGCGCAGGTGGCTGCTGACTTGGCATCGGCGAATGCCGGTACCGAAATTGCGGCAGCGGCGAGGATGCCGGTCACGGCGATCTTGCAGAACATGGTGGTACTCCGATGTATTGGTTGGTTTAGCTGAGGATCGTACCGAGCTGCATGGCGATGCCCATGTCGCCTTCGATCTTGAGCTTGCCGGTCATGAACGCGCTCATGCTGTCGAGCTTGCCCGTCGACATGTCGATGAAGTCCGACTTCGAGATCTTGACGGTGCAATCGGCGTCCGAGTTGGCGTTGTCGACAACGGCGGGATCGGCCTTGGCGTCGATGCGGACGCAGCCGTCATCGCCGAAGTTGAACTTGACGACCTTGCCCTTGATGCCGCCCTTGGCAGCAACGCGCTCGGACATGCCCTTGGTGATTTCGTCGAGAGTCATGATAATTCCTTCCCTAGGTTGATTTTGCGGCACCATTGCCGCGTCATTGGCCCCTTGTCAAATCTAACGACACATGTAATGTCATTATCACAAAATCGGGGAGCGAAACGACTTATGCAAATTTTCATCCGGCTGGCAATTGCCGCCCAGGCGCTGTTCATGCTTTTCGTCGGGACGCTGTTCCTGCTGCGGCCGGTCGAGGCCGCCGCGAACTTCGCGCTGGCGCCGTTGTCGCTGCTCGGCCACGCGACACTGCGCGCCGACATGTTCGGCTTCTTCGTCAGCGGCGCGCTGTTCGCGCTGTACGCGGCGTGGAAGTCGGTGCGCTGGCCGCTGCTGGTGCCGATTGTGCTTTTGGCGTGCGCGATTCTCGGCCGCCTCGTCAGCTTCATGGTTGACGGCGTCGTGCCCGGCTCGGTCGAGCCGATCGTCATCGAAATCGTCATGATGCTCATCGTCGTCACCGGCTTCCGGACGTTGCCCGGGCGTTGATCAGCGCATTTGCTGCCGCGACAATTTGTCCCGAACGAAAGGGCGCATCATGAAGCTCAAGAAGCTGCTGGCGACGACAGCAGTCGGTCTCGTCGTGGTCGGCGGTGCCGCCTATCTGGCGCGCGACTATCTGTTCCTGCACCTGCCGGGCCTGCTCGCGCCGCGCGTCGAGCCCAACCATCCGGTGCCGTGGCAGCAGGGCCCGGCGACCCCGACGGCAGCACCCGACGCGCGCGCGCCGAACATCATCTACATCCTCGCCGATGACCTCGGCTTCAACGACATCACGGTCAACGGTGGCGGGTTGGCCAACGGCGCGGTGCCGACCCCCAACATCGATGCGCTACTGCGCCAGGGCGTGCAGTTCACCAACGGCTATGCCGGTAACGCGACCTGCTCGCCGACGCGCGCCGCGCTGATGACCGGCCGCTACCCGACACGCTTCGGCTTCGAATTCACGTCGACCGGCACGCCGATGGCGCGCTACATTTCAAAATTCCCCAATGACATGGGCCACCCGACGATCTTCCACGAAGACAATGTCGACAGGCAGCCGCCGCAGGACGACCAGGGCGTCCCGGCCTCCGAAATCACCATCGCCGAGCTGCTCAAGGCCCGCGACTATCACACCGTCCACCTCGGCAAATGGCACCTTGGCGGCGGCAAGGGCATGCGGCCCGAGGAACAGGGCTTCGACGAATCGCTGGGCTTCATCATCGGCGGGCAAATGTACCTGCCCAAGGACGCCCCCGATGTCGTCAATTCGAAGCAGGATTTCGACCCGATCGACAAGTTCCTTTGGGCCAATTTGCCGTTCAGTGTGCAGTACAACGGCGGCAAGCGCTTTGCCCCGAACGAGTACATGACCGACTATCTGTCCACGCAGGCGGTCGATGCCATCAAGGCCAACCGCAACCGGCCCTTCTTCATGTATCTGGCGTACAATGCGCCGCACACGCCGCTGCAGGCGAAGAAGTCCGACTATGACGCGCTGACCATGATCGACGACAGCACGCCCGAGGGCCATCGCCTGCGCGTCTATGCCGCGATGATGGTGGCGCTCGACCGCGGCATCGGGCGCGTCATGGCCGAGCTCAAGGCCCAGGGCCTCGACAACAACACGATGGTGGTGTTCACCAGCGACAACGGCGGCCCGCACTATATCGGCCTGCCCGACATCAACGCGCCGTATCGCGGCTGGAAAATCACCTTCTTCGAAGGCGGCATCCGCGTGCCGTTCGGTATCCGCTGGCCGGCGCAGATTGCCGCGGGCTCGACCTCGCCGGTACCGGTGTCGACATTCGACCTGTTCAGCACGGCGGCTGCGGCCGGTGGTGCCGCGCTGCCCGCCGACCGGCCGATCGACGGCGTCAACCTGCTGCCCTGGGCGCAGGGCAAGGCGAGCGGCGAACCGCACAAGGCGCTGTTCTGGCGCTCGGGCGACTACCGCGTCGTCCAGTCGGGCGGCTGGAAGCTCCAGCACCTCGACCTGCCGCGCCGTGATTTCCTGTTCAACCTTGCGGTCGATCCGACCGAGCGCGTCAATCTGGCGGCCAGCAACCCCGCCAAGGTCGCCGAATTGAACGCGCTGCAGCGCGCGCAAGACGCCCAGCAGAAGCCACCGATGTGGCCGAGCCTGACGCAGAGCGCGATTCCCGTCGACCGGGCGTTGTCTTTCCCGGCCAAGCCGAATGAAGATTTTATCTACTGGTCGAACTAGGGCATATTGTGGGCTGGACGCGGCGCCAGCGACAAGATAGGCGGCGCGTCCAGCCAAGGATGTGTCATGTCGGAAGTGCTTAAACCTGAAACGCTTGACGGCCGTCACCGGCGTTCCGAACGCAGCCGCGCGCGGATCGTCGATGCGTTGCTCGAACTGGTGCTGGCTGGCAAGACGACGCCCAATGCCGAGGAAGTCGCCGCGACCGCCAAAGTCGGCATCCGCAGCGTTTTCCGGCATTTCAACGATATGGAGAGCCTGTACCGCGAAATGTCGCTGCGGCTCGAAAGCGAATTCATGCAGGCGGCGAAGCTGCCGTTCACCAGCCCCGACTGGCGCGGCAAGCTCGTCGAGCTGATCGACCGGCGCTTTTCGGTGTTCGAAAGCATCGCGCCGTATCGCCGCGCCGCCGATGGCTACCGGCTGCGTTCGCCGGCGCTGCAGGACGATATCGAAAAGCTCGACCGTTTCCTGCGCATGCGGCTGCAATATGTGGTCCCTGCCGAAGCGCTCGACGCCGACCGCCTCGAAGCGCTCGACATGATCCTGAGTTTCGAGGGCTGGAACCGGCTGCGCCACACGCAGGGCCTCGACGCCGCAGCGACACGCCGCGTTGTCGACGTCACACTGGCGCGACTGCTGGGCTGAAACGCCGCTTGGCAGCGCCAAATTGCCATGCGGTGTGCTTGAACTTGCGCGCCGGCTTCCTAAGTGTATGGTAGTAACAACACACCAGACCTCGCATCATGCCCGGTCTTTTGCTAGTCTAGGCTATTGCCCCAAGGAGTTTGCCTGAAATGGCCAGTGATCCGACTGCTACCGCGACCGCCGAACCCACCATCGT
This sequence comes from uncultured Polymorphobacter sp., assembly GCA_937894055.1. Lineage (GTDB taxonomy): Bacteria > Pseudomonadota > Alphaproteobacteria > Sphingomonadales > Sphingomonadaceae > Polymorphobacter_A. Next base: position 3,823 of record CALDHQ010000052.1, on the reverse strand, counting down.
GCTGACCCCGCCGACGCCCGTCGCGGTGGTCGCGCCCGGCAAGGCTGCCGGTCTGGTGCCGTTGAAGCCCGAGCAGACGAGCAAGCTCGAGGCCAATGTCACGGCCTATGTCGAGACTTTGGTGTCGAAGGATGCCAACTCGCCCGAATTCGGCGCCGAAATCGACCGGCTGACCAATCTGGGTGCCGCCGAGATCAAGGAAGCCGCGGGCCACAGCAACCGCTTCCTCGACCGGCCGGTGCGCGCCATCGATTCGGACACCGGCATCGGCGCCAATCTGACCGAGCTGCGCCGGACCATCGAGGACCTCGACCCCGGCAAGCGGCAGGACATGTTCCAGCCCAAAAAGCTGTTCGGCATCATCCCGCGCGGTAACAAGATCCGCCAGTATTTCGACGGCTACAAATCGGCGCAAAGCCATATCTCGACGATCCTGACGCGCCTCGCCTCGGGCAAGGACGAGCTGCTCCACGACAATGCCGCGATTGACCAGGAGCGCGCCAACCTGTGGGCGACGATGGGCAAGCTCGAGCAGATGATCCACATCTCGAAGACGCTCGACGCCGCGCTCGAAGCCAAGGCCGACGAGCTTGAGTATAACGAGCCGGCGAAGGCCAAGGCGATCCGCGAAAGCGCGCTATTCTACGTCCGCCAGCGCACCACCGATCTGCTGACGCAGATGGCGGTCAGCGTGCAGGGCTATCTGGCGCTCGACCTCGTCAAGAAGAACAACGTCGAACTGGTGAAGGGCGTCGACCGCGCATCGACCACCACCGTGTCGGCGTTGCGCACCGCAGTGACCGTCGCGCAGGCGCTGACCAACCAGCGCCTCGTGCTCGAACAGATCGGCGCGCTCAACAAGACCACCGCCGGCATGATCGACTCGACCGGCGACCTGCTCAAGACGCAGACCGGCAAGATCCACGAAGCCGCCGCCAGCTCGACGATCCCCGTCGAAACGCTGCAGCGCGCGTTCCAGAACGTCTATGACACGATGGACGCCATCGACACGTTCAAGTTGAAGGCGCTCGATTCGATGAAGACGACGATCGGCACGCTGTCGTCCGAAGTCGAAAAGAGCCGCGGTTATATCGCGCGCGCCGAGGGTGCCGCGACCGCCAAGGCGCTGCCCGCGTCCGAATCGCCGTTCACCGCGCTCGCCGGCTAAGATGGCATTCGACGCGACCGAAGAAGCGCGCCGTCAGGACGCGCGCCGCCGCGCATTGCCGGTCGGCCCGGTGTCGCGCGCCGCGCAGGTGCAAGCGGCATCGCGCCGCCGCCAGCGTGCCATCCGCGATGCCGCATCGAAGCTGACGCGGATGCTGATGCTGATCGCTGCGGTTGTCGTCGGCAGCATGGCCTGGGGGCTGGTCGCTGGCGGCATCGGCACGTCGGTACTGATGGCGATCATCATGGCGACCATCGCCGGCGTCGTGCTGCTCGGCATCTATCCGCGCCCGCCGGCCCCTGATGCGACAACCATCGTGCGCAGCGCCCCGGCGAAGCTGCCGGCGATGACCGACGCCTGGCTCGACCGCCGCCGCCGCGCGCTGCCGGCGCTTGCGGCACCGCAGATCGACTCGATTTCGGCGCGGCTCGCGGTGCTCGAACCGCAGCTGGCAGCGCTGCCGGCGAATGACCCGGTGGCGGCGGATTTGAACCGCCTGCTCGGCCAGCATCTGCCCGAACTCGTCGACCGCTATACCAAGGTGCCGGTGGCACAGCGCAAGGCGTCAGCACCCGACGGCAGCAACATCGAAAAGCGGCTGATCGACGGGCTCAATGTCGTCGACAGCGAACTGGCGCGCGTCTCCGAACAACTCGCCGAAGGCGACCGCAACGCGTTCCTGATTCAGGGCCGCTTCCTCGAAAGTCGCTACGGCAACGAAGAGATCAAATAGGCGCGACCACCGCCCGCTCGCCGATTTGCGGAACGCAAAGAAATTCGCCTTTTGCAAACTTCGCTTTGCAAAATTCAACGCCTGACCCGTCCTGTCCGGCGCTGATTCTGCGCGTCCATCTCGGGACTCACCCGTTGTCGCCCATTCACCGAATTTGGCATGATTATTGCCTCTCTTTTAGCTGAATGGGTGCGGGTACTCGGCGCGGTTTGAGACCGCCAAGGACCCCGTGGAGGGCTTTGGCATGAAGGTGATCATCGCGGCCGCGATGGCGCTGGCGACAGTGCTCGACGCTACCGGCGCCCGGGCGCAGGCCACGCCTGACGCGCCGCCGCTGCTTGCAGGGCTGCAGCGTCAGTTCTCAGCGTTGGCCAAAACAGTTGCAGTGCCGGCATCGAGCCCCGCCGGCACTCCAGGGGGTGTGGCGGGGGTAAACCCGCCACATCTTTCCCCGGCCGTGGCCATCGGCGAGCCCGCGGCACCCGCCATGTTCGATACCGGCGCGGGCGATGTCCTGTTCGGCCGGCGTGTCTTCGGCCCGAGGGTCGGCAGCGCGCTGCCGTCGATGAAGCTGGCCAGCGTCGCGCCGGGCAGCACCGGCCGCAACCAGACGCTGTTCCGCAATGTGTTGCTGACAGTGCAGCCGTGGTGGGTGCTCGGGACCGAAGTGACATGGCGCAAGGCCGGCTACGCGCAGCCCGGCGGCGGGTCGTTGGCGAATAGCGGCCCGGCGCTCAATCTGACCACCCGAATCCGTTTTTGATACCGCGCGACAGCGCGACCTGACCCGGTATATGGTGCCCGTCTGTTCGACACGGGGGGCTGGCCATGAAGCGACTTTTTGCGATTTTGCTGCTCGGTGCGGCGCCTGCCGATGCCGCGACGCAGATCACCAACGCCAATGGCTATACGCTCGACGCGGCGGGCAAGCTGCAACGCTTCTCCACCCTGCTGATCGACGATAACGGGCGCGTCAGCGCGACCTTGCCCAAGGGCGCGCCGCTGCCGCCGCTGGGGGCCGGCGACAAGCGCATCGATGTTCATAGCCGCACCTTGTTGCCGGGGCTAATCGACGCCCACGGCCATGTTGAAAATCTTGGCGCGCAGGCGCTGGCGCTCGACCTGTCCGCGACGCCAACGCTGGCGGCAGCGCAGGCAGCGCTCAAGGCCTATGCGACGGCGAACCCGCAACGCGCGTGGCTGCAGGGCGGCGGCTGGAACCAGGAAATCTGGAAGCTCGGGCGCTTCCCGACGGCGGCTGAGCTTGATGCGGTAGTGCCCGACCGGCCGGTGGCGCTGCGCCGTGTCGATGGCCATGCCATCTGGCTCAATTCGAAGGCGCTGGCGGCGGCGGGCATCACCGCCAAGACGCCCGATCCCGCCGGTGGCCGCATCGAACGCGACGCGGCGGGCAACCCGAGCGGCGTACTTGTCGACAGCGCCGTCGACCTTGTTGCGGCTGTGATCCCGCCGGCGACGCCTGCCGAAGACGACGCCGCGCTGGCCAAGGCGCTGTTCATCATGGCCTCGGTCGGGCTGACCGGCGTCGGCGATGCCGGCGTGTCGCCCGACGATTTCGCGCGGCTGCAGGCGTTCGACCGCGACGGCAAACTGACCGCGCGGGTCTATGCGATGGCGGGCGGCATGGAGGCGCTGGCCAAGATTGCCCCGAACGGCCCGATCAAATGGGCGGGCAGCGACCGCTTGGCGCTGATGTCGGTCAAGCTCTACGGCGATGGTGCGCTCGGGTCGCGCGGCGCGGCATTGCTCGCACCCTATAGCGATGCGCCCGGCAACAAGGGGCTGCTGTTCAGCACGCAGGCGCAAATGGACGCGCAGGTCGCCAGCGCGGCGGCGCGCGGTTTCCAGCCCAATGTCCACGCCATTGGCGATGCCGCCAACGCGCAGGTGCTCGATAGTTT
>CALDHQ010000051.1 GCA_937894055.1 uncultured Polymorphobacter sp. | reverse complement strand
GCCTGCCCGACCTGTCGGCGCCGGCGCTTTACGCGGCGCTGCGACAACACAGCACCTCGACGTGGGGGGCGCGCGGCTTTTACCGGATGCTCAACAAGATGCTGTTCATCGCCGCCGATCCCGACCAGCGCTACAAGGTGTTGCAACGCTTTTACGGGCTCGACGCTTCGCTCATCAGCCGATTCTACGCCGGCCAGTCGACGTTTGCCGACAAGGTCCGGGTATTGTCGGGAAAACCGCCGGTGCCGATCGGGCGCGCGCTGTCGGCGATCCTTGCCCCCCGCCAAGTTACACCCAGGAAAGTGGACGCATGACACAACGTACGGCAGCCGTCATCGGCAGCGGCTTCGGCGGACTGGCCCTCGCCATCCGGCTGCAATCGGCGGGCATCCAGACGACGCTGATCGAAGGCCGCGAAAAGCCCGGCGGCCGCGCCTATGTCTGGGAAGACAAGGGCTTCAAGTTCGACGCCGGGCCGACGGTCATCACCGACCCGTCGTGCCTTGAGGAGCTGTTCGAGCTGTCGGGGCGCAAGCTGTCGGACTATGTCGAGTTGCTGCCCGTCACGCCGTTCTACCGGCTGATCTGGAGCGACGGCACGGTGTTCGATTATTCGAACGACGACGAGTCGCTGTTCGCGCAGATCGAGGCCAAGAATCCCGATGACGTCGCGGGCTACAAGCGCTTCCTGGCGTATTCCGAAAATGTCTTCCGCGAAGGCTACCGCAAACTCGGCCATGTCGCGTTCCTCGACTTCAAGTCGATGCTCAAGGCCGCACCCGCGATGGTGCGCTACGAGGCGTATCGCTCGGTCTATTCAATCGTCGCGCGCTACATCAAGGACCCGCAGCTGCGCGAGGCGTTCAGCTTCCACTCGCTGCTGGTGGGCGGCAATCCGTTCAAGACCAGCGCGCTCTATGCGCTGATCCACGCGCTCGAAAAGAAGTGGGGCGTGTGGTTCCCGCGTGGCGGCACGCACGCGCTGATCCGCGGCATGGTTAAGCTGTTCGAAGACCTTGGCGGGACGTTCAAGATCGGTTCTCCGGTGACGTCGATCGACACCGAGGGCAACCGTGTCGCCGGCGTGACGACGGCGGACGGCTGGTCGGGCAAGTTCGATATGGTCGCGTCGAATGCCGACATCGTCCACACCTACCGCGACCTGCTCGCCGAGCATCCGCGCGGCGCGATTGCGACGCAGGCGGTGACCGCCAAGAGCTTCTCGCCGTCGCTGTTCGTGGTCTATTTCGGGCTCAACAAGACCTATCCCGACATCAAGCACCACACGATCCTGTTCGGGCCGCGCTACCGCGAACTGCTCAAGGACATTTACGATCACGGCGTGGTGGCGGACGATTTCTCGATCTACCTGCACCACCCGACCGCCACCGATCCGGCGATGGCGCCCGAAGGCTGCAGCGGCTTCTATGCGCTGTCGCCGGTGCCGCACCAGGGCAAGTTCAAGGGCGACTGGGAGGCATTGGCGCCGATCTATGCCGACCGCATCCTCGATTATCTCGAGGCGCGGCTGATCCCGGGCCTGCGCGAGAATCTGGTGACGATACGGACGTTCAGCCCGCAGGATTTCTCGACCGAACTCAACGCGCACATGGGCTCGGCGTTCAGTCTTGAACCGGTGCTGTGGCAGAGCGCCTATTTCCGCACGCACAACCGCGATGACGCGCTGCCCAACCTGTATTTCGTCGGCGCCGGCACGCATCCGGGCGCGGGGATTCCGGGCGTCGTCGGCTCGGCGAAGGCGACAGCGTTGTTGATGCTCGATGGTGAAGGCGGGGCTGTGGTCGACCGTAGCGGCGGCATCGGCCACAACAGCGCCAGCGCCGCCTGACTCTCGCTTTCCCCTCCCCAACGGGGAGGGGCGACTCGGCGCAAGCCGAGCGGGGGTGGGAATTGCGACGCCGTCGCTTTGCACGCGCGGAAGCTGGATAGAGCCCACCCCCGCTCGCTGCCGCGAGTCGCCCCTCCCCTGGCGGGGAGGGGAATTTCGCTTGGGCGGGCGGGGAGTTTCCGTTTTGGTTCGGGCGCGACTTCGCCTAGTCAGGCCGGCGTGACCGACCAACTCGTCCTCGCCAGCCGTGCGTCCATCGCCAAGGGCTCGAAAAGCTTCGCCTTGGCGTCAAAGCTGTTCGACGCCGAAACGCGCGACCGCGCCACGATGCTCTACGCGTGGTGCCGGTATTGCGACGATGTCATCGACGGGCAGGAATCAGGCCATGGCCGCATCGCCTATGCCGGAACGCCGGCCGAGCGTCTGGCCGAACTCGAAGCGCTGACCGCGAAAGCGCTGGCGGGTGAGCCGACTGGCGTGATGGCGTTCGACGCCTTGGCGCGCGTCGCGGCGCAAACCGGGATGCCGGCGCGCTATCCGGCCGATTTGCTGACGGGTTTCCGCATCGATGTCGAGGAGCGGCCGTTCGAGACCGAGGCTGACCTGCTGACCTATTGCTACCATGTCGCCGGCGTCGTCGGGGTGATGATGGCGATTGTCATGGGGGTGGCGCCTGACGACCGCGCAACGCTCGACCGCGCTTGCGACCTGGGCCTCGCGTTCCAGCTCAACAACATTGCGCGCGACGTGGTCGAGGATGCCGAGATCGGCCGGCGCTATCTGCCCGGGCAGTGGATTGACGCCGCGGGGCTGTCGCGTGACGATTACGCTGCGCCGGAACATCGCCAAACGCTCGCCGGGGTGGTCAAGCGGCTGGTCGATCTGGCTGAAGGCTATGAAGCGTCAGCGCGTTTCGGCACGCCGGCCTTGCCGCTGCGTTCGGCGTGGGCGGTGCTCGCGGCGGCGGGCATTTACGGCGGCATCGGGCGCAAGGTACGCGCCGGTGGTGCGGCGGCACTCGCCAACCGCGTCAGTACCTCGACAGCGCAGAAACTCGGGATTGTCGCGGCGAGCTACGCCGCGGCGCTCAGCCGTTCGCGACGCTGGCCATCTCCCGGTCCATCTCGGACCGGACTTTGGACGAGACCCTGAGCTGGCCGACGCCCATCGCCTCCAGCTCGGCGAGCAGCACCCGCACCGGCGGCGCATAGATGAACCCGAAGCTGACATTGCCCTCGCGCGTTTCGACGACATGGTGCAGCCGGTGCGCCTGGACGATGCGCTTCATATAGGCGCTTTTGGGCACCCAGTGATGCTTGAGGCGGCGGTGGACGATGATGTCGTGGAAGCCGAAATAGATGGCGCCATAGGCGGTGATGCCGACCGCCAGCCATACCGTCAGCGGCCCCCAGCCGCGCTCGACGCCGAGGTAGAACAGCGTGATCGACACGGCGGCACCGGCGACGCCGAACCAGTCGTTGCGTTCGAACAGCCCGATGCGCGGGCGGTGGTGCGATTCGTGCAGCACCCACAGGAAGCCGTGCATCACCCAGCGGTGCGTGACATAGGCCACGCCCTCCATCACCAGCACGACGCCGAGCGCGATAAGAATGCCCTGCCAGAACTCGATCGGGCCATGGTAGATCATGCGGGTACTCCTTCGCCGATGCCGTAGCCGGGGTCTGCGGCGATTGCAGCCCCGCGCATTGCCGCAGGCGTTTCGACCGGAATGTCGAAGCGCGCGCGGTAGTCGGCAAAGCCGGCGTTGATGGTGCGGGCATCGAGACCGAAATCGGCCAGCGTGTAGCGATGCTGCGTGTGCGTGTGCTCGCGGGCGGCGCGCGCCAGATAATCGGCCATCGCCGCGTGTGCCGGTGCATCGAATTCGAGCCCGAGGAAGCCGTAGATGCGCTGCATGACGCCGGCCCAGTCGGCATTCATGTCGGCAAAGCGCACGTCGATCTGCTGCGCCGCCGGAATGTGCGGGCGATAGGCGGCAGTGACGGCGGCGCGGTGGCGCGTCTTGTGCAGCCATTCGGCGCCGATCCAGTGCGGATCGACATGGTCCGACTGCACGACCATCTGGTTCCACACCATCGATGCGCCCGAGCCGACGACGGCGGCGGGGTCGCGGTGGATGAACACCAGCTTGGCATCGGGAAACACCGACATCAGCGCCGGCAGGTCCTGCATGTGCTGCGGCATCTTGAGCACGAACGGCTTGTGCGGATCACGCCCGCTGAACCAGCTGGCGAGCTGGAGCAGCTGGCGGAGGTAGGTGTACGCGGGCGTCTGGTCGGTGGTTTCGCAGTGGCGCGCGAAGCTCGGCACGTGGCGCTGCGCTTCGATTTGCGCGCCGGTGAAGCTGGCATCGAGCAGCCCGAGCTCCTCGTCGATCTCCAGCGCGCCGGTCGGGTGCGTCGCGGCGATGCCGGGGTTGATGTAGTTGAGGAAGCCGAACGCGCGCTGCGTGTAGCCGATGCGCGGGTCGCGCTTCGGGTTGCGCTGGCTCGACGGCCACGGCACCGGCGACATCGACTCATACAGCCGCAGCGCGGTGAAGCGCCGGTCCTGGCCGAGCAGCCGCTGCAGCCGCGTCGTGCCCGAACGCATCTGGCCGATGACGATGACCGGCGGCGCCAGCGGCCGGTCGAGGATCTCGGGGTGGCGCTTGAACAGCTCCTGCGCCCACAGCCGCTCCTTGAACGCCTTGAGCAGCCCGCCGTGGGCGATGACGCGGCCCATCGGGTTGAGCTGCGCTTCGTTTTCGAGCGCTGCGAGCAGCACGCGCAACTGGCTGCGCGCGAAGCCGTCATCGCCGAAATCGCTCAGCCCCGTTGACTTCGTCGCCATCGCGTCGAGTGTCGATTCGAGCAAATCG
>CALDHQ010000050.1 GCA_937894055.1 uncultured Polymorphobacter sp. | reverse complement strand
GGCGGGTGGCGCGGGGGGTCAGCACGACCAGCGGCATGTTGCCGTAGTTTTGCCGGCCGCGGCGGAGCTGGTCGGTGGTGGCGCCGGCGATGGCGGCATATTCGCGCGCCAGCGTCTGCCAATAGGCCGGCGTCAGCATCAACGCCGCGACTTGCTGGTCGAACGCCGAAGGTGCCGCCTTGGCGGGCGGATTGCAGCGCGACAGCTCGGGCAGTTTTGACGGCAGTTCGCGCCGCGCCGCGGCTGCTGCGCAGGCATCATAGCGCGCCACGGTGGCGGCGACCTGCGCGCGCTGGTTGTCGAACTGGCCTTCGACCGACGGGTCGAGCAGCACCATGCCGACGACGTTTTTGGGTTGCAGGTCGGCGAACAGCCGCGCCGTCATTGCGCCCGCCGAATGCGCGACGAGGATGTAGGGCGGGGCGACTTTCGCGGCTTTGAGCGTCGCGGCAAGGTCGCGTGCCTGTGCCAGCCCGTCGCGCGGGCCCGGCGCCGGATCGCTCAGGCCCAGACCTGCGCGGTCATAGGAGCAAGTGCGGGTAAGTGTCGATAATGCCGGCTGGATCTTGTCCCAGGCGAACGACCACGCCTGGAAGCCGGCCTCCAATATGACAGTCGGTTTTCCGGTGCCGGTGCAGCGCAGGTTGATGTGGCGGCCGTCAGGTAGCGCCACCAGTCTGCCGGGCTGGGCATAGCTGTCGAGCGGCCCGGCAGCGCCGAGAAGCAGCAGCAGCGCCGCTGCCAGCGCGGGCTTCACGCCTTGAGCCGCCATCCCGATTTGATGACGCGGTAGCTCGCCCACCACAGCACGACATTGACGCCGAGCAGCACCAGCGCGCCCTGCAGCAGCAGCCCGTCGGCGACGCCGAGGAAGCCGAAGCGGAAGCCGTCGATGACGTAGAAGAACGGGTTGGCGTGGCTGAGGATGGCCATCGTCGGGTTGACGCGGTCGATGGCGTAGAAGGTGCCCGACAGCAATGTCAGCGGCTGGATGACGAAGTTGGTGATCGCGGCGCCATGGTCGAACTTGTCGGCCCAGATGCCGGTCAGCACGCCGATCAGCCCGAGCATGACGCAGCCCATCGTGCCGAAATACAGCACCGCCAGCGGGTGCGCGACGCCGACATCGACGCCGGGCGCAATCGCCATCGCCAGCCACACCGCGATGCCGACCAGCCAGCCGCGGGTGACGGCGCCCGCCACCCAGGACACCAGCAACTCGCCGGGCGACAGCGGCGGCATCAGCACATCGATGATCGAGCCCTGGACCTTGGCGACGAGCAGCGACGACATCGAGTTGGCGAAGGCGTTCTGGATCATGCCCATGACGATGAGGCCGGGCGCGAGGAAGTCGGCATAGGGCACGCCGAGCACCTGGGTTTTCGAGCGGCCCAAGGCGATGGCAAAAATAACGAGGAATAACAGCGTGGTAATCGCCGGTGCCCAGATGGTTTGCAGCTGCACCTTGAAGAAACGCCTTACTTCCTTCAAATAGAGGGTCTTCAGGCCTTGCCAGTTGACCGACGGGATGACCATCTCGCCCGGTTCGCGGTGGCGGAACTGGTGCGCACCGGTGTTCGGGGCAATCGGGGGCGCAATCGGGGAAAGTTCGGACATGCAACTGCCATAGACCGGCAGATACATGGCTCGCAAGCGCCGGTGAACAGAGAGAGACATAGAGTATGGCGTGGACCGACGAACGAATTGAGACGCTGCGCAAGGGCTGGGAAGGCGGCAAGACCGCCAGCCAGATCGCCGAGGAACTGGGCGAAGGCGTCAGCCGCAACGCCGTCATCGGCAAGGCGCACCGGCTCGGGCTGCAGGCGCGGCCATCGCCGGTCAAGGGCGGCGAGGGCGAAGCTGTCGAGGCCGTCGCTGCCGCACCGGCCGCCAAGGCACCCGCCGCACCGCGCGCAAAGCCCGAAGCTGTCGAGGCGCCTGTCGTCGCCGCACCGGTCGAAAAGCCCGCGCCGCGCCGCGCAACGAAGGCGGTCGCCAACGCCAAGCCGGCGAAGACGACGCTGCTCGACCTGTCCGAGCGCGTCTGCAAATGGCCGATCGGGCATCCGGGCGAGCCCGATTTCCACTTCTGCGGCCAGCCGAGCAAGCCGAGCTTCCCGTATTGCGAGGAGCATTGTTTGGTGGCGTATCAGGCGCAGCTGCCCAGGCGCGACCGCTCACGCCCGCCGCCGCCGATGATGCCGGGTATGCGCCGCTAGCGCGGCCAGCGCCTAAGCCGAAAATCGCGCAGCAATTTTCGTCTTGGGCGCGCACTCGCGCAAGGCCGGCCGGCGGGGCGGAGGCAACAGCCGACGAACCCGTCCGACGCGCGGGCTTTGCCCGCGACTTTCTTGCTAATCTAATACCGCCGGATTCCCCTCACCCCGCCGCGCTGGAGCGCGAGTCGCCCTCTCCCGCAAGGGGAGAGGGTAGGAGAGCGCGGGCTTTGCCCGCGCTGGCACTAACGGCGACTAAATGCGCTCTTTGACGTAACTCCCCGGCGCATCCTCGATGGGGTTCAACGGCACGCGCGCCGGCACCATCTTCCCCGACTGCGGCGCCAGCCAAGAAATCCAGTCCGACCACCAGCTGCCCTTATGCTCGGTCGCCCCGGCAACAAAGTCCTCCAAAGTCGCCGGCAACGCATCATTCGTCCAATGGTTATACTTCATCGCCGCGGGCGGATTGACCACCCCGGCGATATGCCCCGACCCCGCCAGCAAAAACCGCATCGGCCCGCTGAAGTGCCGGGTGATTTCGTACACCGACTTCGCCGGCGCGATATGGTCTTCCTTGCCCGCCTGGATGTAGCTCGGCGTCGTCACCGTATCGATGTCGATCGGCACACCGGCCACGCTGATCCCGCCGGGCTTCGCCAACAGATTGTCGCGGTACAGATCCTTCAAATAGGTCAGGTGCCATTTCGCCGGCACATTGGTCGCGTCGGAGTTCCAATAGAGCAGGTCGAACGGGAAATAGTCCTTGCCCAGCAGGTAGTTGTTGACGACATAGTTCCAGATCAGGTCGTTCGAGCGCAGCAGGTTGAACGTCGTCGCCATCGTCCGGCCCGCGCCGCGTCGGACCATTGTCGGTACCCTCCGCAGCGGCGCGATGGGCGCGGACCCGGCCGCGCCCATCCCGCCCTCGCACGCGACCGTCACGCTCGTCCTCCCGTGGGCGCTCGGCCCGGCGTCGTCGATTGTCCAAACGATCGCCCGCGGCGCAGCCGGCTCAGCCGACATCGCACTCTGCGCCATCATGGCATCGATATCATCCTGGCCAGCATCGCCAGCCTCGAATGTCCCCCGGACCGGCTGCCTTGATGGTGGATACCACTTACAGTTAGCAATCCAAATGCCCGCCTCCGGTTTTCCATCCCGGAAGGAATTTGTTTTTTACCGGAGGGAGGGCGTGTCCCTTGACGGATAAAGCGTCCGG
>CALDHQ010000049.1 GCA_937894055.1 uncultured Polymorphobacter sp. | reverse complement strand
TGAAGTTGCGCGCGACGCGTGCACCGTCATCCTGGATGATGCCTTCCCAGGCGATGTACACCGGGCTGCCGGCGTTGCTGATCGGTGCGGTCAGACCATTAAGGTCGAGCGACAGATCGGTCGCCGGACGGATGGTCGGACCCCAATAGCCCTTGTCGATGAAGTACGGCTTGGCCTCGCGCGCATTTGCGGCGGATGCCACGAGCAAGGCGCCCAATGCGCCTGCAAGCAGATATTTGGTTTTCACGATTGTTCCCCTTTTTGATAGCCCGCACGAATGCGGCCTGCGGGGAAGAAATGCCCATTTTCGATGCTTGGCAACAAAAATGTTCATGCTGAAGCAAGGTTTGTGTTTTTTTTTGTATTTTGCGTGGCGTGCCTGTCGCGTTTGTCAGAAAATATTACACTTTTGAACCGCGCTTGGAATTAAACCATTAAAATCGTTGTATTAAAAATACGTCGCGCAATGCAGCTTTTTCGCTGGCAGCGGGCGTCGAAACCGCGGGTAATGGCACCTTCGGCCCAACGACTCGCGTCGTAGTCAGTGAATCCAGCTGATTCGTTGCAGAGACAATGCCAATATTCAGGCCGTCGCAATATCAGCGATTCAAATGCAAGACGGGCCGGAATCCGCATGGAGTCCGGCCCGCCCGAATGCGGCAAATGCCTTGGCGCTTACGCCGTGGCGAAGCCGGTGCGACGACGGCGCAGCGCGCCCCCGATCATGCCGAAGCCGCCAATCATCATCGCCCAGCTGGCGGGTTCGGGAACCGCGCCAAACGTCGGGTTGAGCGTGCTGAATTCGCGGTCCGAATACAGCACGTCATAGGCGATGTTCCAGCCCATCGCGTCGAACGCCGCGAGGTCGAGCGAGGTGATGATGCCCTGCTGCTGGCGCCCGAACGTCGGATCCATGATGCCGAGCTGCGTCGCACCGAGCGCCGCATCCTTCCAATGCGAAGCCTGGCGGCCATCACCGAAGCGCGTACCAGTGGCGAAATAGCCGTTCTCATAGACAGTGGTGCCACCATCGATCGAGAAGTACGGCGTACCGCCGATCTGCCAGTCATTGACGCCTTGCGCGGCGCTCGCCGAGCTGAAGCGGAACAGATCGAGCTGCGTCATGAAGGTGAAATTGTTGAGGTTGCCGGTGAAGTTGGTGTTGCCGTCATAGACGTCGACACCCGAACGGAAGCCCAGTGCATGGCCGATCTCATGGATGGCAATGCCGACAAAATCGAACGATCCGGCGGTGATCCCGTCTGTCGGGTCAAAGTCGAACGCGAACGCGTCGCTGAACGACACCGAGCCGTCGATGCTGTTGGCGAGGTTGGCGCCGGTATAAACCGGCGTGACGCCGATCGCCTTGAGCACCGAGGTGTTCACCGATAGCGAGCTGTTGTTGTAGCTGCCGTCTGCATCGAGCACGGTGACCAGGCCACCGGCAGTTTGCACGCCGCTGCCATTGGCCTTGGGCCCCGAGATCAACGCATCGAAGGCACCGAGGCCCGGACCGTCGACACCCGGCTTGTAGCTCTGCGCACTGGCCGCGACTGACGTATCGAGACGCGAATTCCCCGTCGCTTTGACGACATCGAAAAACGGCTCGAGATAGACACCGTTGGTCGTGCTGCCCGTCGAGCCGAGAATGCCGGTGCCGAGCGTCGAGAATTTGACGTTGAGGTTGACGGTTGAATTGTTGACCAGCACTTTTTCCCAGAAGGTGGCTGCGGCGCTGAAGCCGGCATAGGCCTGCGTGCCTTGGGCGACGCCGCCTTGGTCAAATAGATTGAAAGTGACAGCGCTGGCAGGCGCTGCAGCTACGGCGAGCATAGCTGCGCCAGCGAGTAGAAGTTGACGTTTCATGTGAGTCCCCTGTTGATGTCGCTCGTGGATGCGAGCGCATGTCATGAATAAGTCAGTGATTTTTGCGTTTTGCAAGCCCGTGTTGCACTGCAATACAAGTCGGCTGCGCGGTGGCACCCATCTGCGACAGCTTGTCGCATAATGCGCCGGGTCAGTGCTGCGTCCAAACGGCAAGCGGGCCGGAATCCGCATGGAGTCCGGCCCGCCCGAATGCGGCAAATGCCTTGGCGCTTACGCCGTAGCGAAGCCGGTACGACGGCGGCGCAGCGCACCACCGATCATGCCGAAGCCGCTGATCATCATCGCCCAGGCCGCCGGTTCGGGAACATGCGTCGAGGCGAACGCCATGTCGGCCGTCGAGAACTCGTAGTCGGGGTCGCTGAGGACATCGACATTGGTGTTCCAGCCGATGGCATCGAGCGCCGCGAGATCGAGCCCCGAGACTGAATCGGTCAGCCCGTTGCAGATATAGGGGTTCATGATGCCGAGGAAGTTGGCGCAGGTGTTGTTGGCCTTCCAGTGTGACGCCTGCCAGCCATCGCCGTTGACGGCGCCCGTCGACCAATAGCCGCCGTTGAACACCGTCACGCCGCCGTCGAGCGAGAAATAGCTGTCGGTGCCGAATGTCCAGTCGAGCACGCCGGGCGCGCTGTAACGGAACATGTCGAGGCCGTAGCCCCACCAGAAGTCATCGACCGGATAACCGCCGCCGACGCTGTAGTCGAAGTCCTGCGCACCGCTCAGGAAGCCGAGGGCGTGGCCCATTTCATGCACCGCGACGCCGACAAAGTCATATTTGCCGGCGGTGATGCCGTTGCGCGGATTAAAGTCGAAACCGAAGGTGCTCGAAAACACAATGTCGGCATCGATGACGGTATCGAAGCCGCCGACCAGCGCCTTGACGTTGGCCGTCGACAGCGCAAGCGTATTGCTGATCGCCGTATTGTCAGGCGCGATGCGCGACCCCGTGGCGGCTACGCCTTCGAGCGTCGAGACGTTGAAATAGTCGGGGACAGTCACCGTCAGGCTGCCGGTGCTGCTGGTCGGTGCCAGACCGGCAACCGCCTGCGCATCAAGTGCGCTGTTGCCGGTGACGCTTAGCAGGAACTTATAGTCATCGACGGGGACATAAGTGAACAGGCTGCTGCTGGTGCCGCCAAGGATGTTCGGCCCGAGCGGCGCGAAGCCGACGTTGAAATTGACGATGGCGTCGTTGGTCAGCACGCTTTCCCAATATTGCGCTGCCAGCTTGAAGCCGGCCTCGGCGGGCGATCCGGTGACACCGCCAGTATCGATGAGATTGATCTTGAGCGCCGATGCGGGCGCCGAGGTCAACACTGCGCCAATGGCCGCAGCGAACAGAAGCTTGGACTTCATGCTAATTCCCCTGAATGAGCCACCGCCGTGGCGCGGTTAACAGGGAATTTGCCACAAATTCTTATGTTTGCAAGCGCTGCTTTGCCGCAGTGCCGCGCGACAGGGGCGGGCGCCGCCGTTGCCAGCGACGCCCTGACCGGTCAGGCTGCGAGTTTGCGCAGCACATAGGGCAGAATCCCGCCCGCGTAGAAGTAATC
>CALDHQ010000048.1 GCA_937894055.1 uncultured Polymorphobacter sp. | reverse complement strand
CACCTCTCCCTTCAGGGGAGAGGTCGACTCGCGCTGGGGCGCGAGCGGGTGAGGGTCGTTGACAGCGCCGCACCCGCACACATACCAAACCCCCCGCAAACCCTCACCCGCCGTGCTGCCGCACGAGTCCACCTCTCCCCTGAAGGGAGAGGTGGAAGTGGACCCTTAAGCCGGCAAGACAATCTGCCCCAGCCGCGGGAAATGCACCGCCACCGTGCCGACCTGCGCATCATCGCGCAGGATGGTGATGCCGGCGGCTGACAGACGCGCCAGCCGGCCGGTGATGACATTGGCGCCGGGGTCTTCGGTGCGCACGGTGACCAACTGGCCGGCGGTGAAGCCTGAGGCGGCATCGACAGCGGTTTCGACCTCGGGGATTGCGGCGGTGGCGACGGCCAGCGCATCGGCGGCGGTGATTTCGCTGCGGTGACCGTGGCCGATGGCGGCGACGCGCGCGGCCCAGGCGGCGAGCGCCGGCTTGCCGGCCGTGAAGGCATCGCCGCGCGTCGTCGCGACAAACCAGACGAGCATGTAGAGCGCCGCGTCGGCATAGCCCGGTGCCTCGCCGCCGATATAGGTGCGCCCATCGGACAGCGTTGTGTCGATCCACGCGAAGCCGGTTTCGACTTGCGTCGGCAGATGCCCGGCACCCGCCATTGCGCGTTCCTTGCCGAAGCCGAACAGCGCGGCGCGGTCGTCCCAGAACGCCTGCGGAATCGTGTCGGCAACCGGCGCCAGCGCCGTCACCGCGCACGCGCCGAACATCGGCCCGCCCGCCCAGCCGGCAATCACCCGCGCCAGTGCGCCGAGCGGCGCCGGAAACAGCGTCGGTTCGGGACTGTGCGCTTCAATCGCATCAATGATGATGGCGCTGTCGCAATAGATATCGGCGCCGATCTGCAGCACCGGCGTCTTGCGGTAGCCGCCGGTCAGCGGCGCCAGTTCGGGCTTGGCGCCCATGTTGGGGATCAGCACCGACTTCCACGATGCGCCCTTGATGCCAAGCGCAATGCGGACGAGCTCGCTCACTGGCGACGATTCATAGTGGTGGAGGATCATGCGGCGGCCCCTGTGGAATGACAAAATGCGCGTGACTGTCGGGCAGTCACGCGCATTTGTCGAGCCGTCGCAACCGGGCGATCAGATCAGGACGACGACTTCCTCGTCTTTGCCGACCTTGCGCGCCATCGATAGGGTCATCCCCGGAGTTGCCGCGCCGCCAAGCTTGACGATGTCCTGCATGACCTTCAACAGCGCGATCGACCTATCGCTGACCTCAGGGCTTACCCAGCGCAACAGCTTGGACTTGACCCGGAACCAGTCGTCGACCTGATTTGCGATGCGCTTTTGCGACGCGCGGATCTCGCGAAGTTGTGCCTCCAGGTCTGTTTCGGGAACCAGCACGGACAAGCGGTAGAGCGTGTCGAGCGCCTCGACCAGGCCATAGGCACGGACAACACCTTCCATGAGCTTGACCACGTCCGGCTCATCCTGCCACTTCATCAGCCCCCCGAGCTTGTCCAGATCGAGCTTGCCGAGCGTCTGGATTTCGGTGATCGGCGATTGCACCAAGTTCATCAGAACTTGCAGATCTGACAGTGCCTTGCCTGCCGCGCTATTGAACAAGCGTTCGCGGATGGCTTCGATCGCGCGTTCTTCGCGACCGTCGACAACGACGTTCAACCTGCCGAACGCCGCACCGAAGAGTTCGAGACGCCGGCTCTTCTGGGGATCGAACATCGGGTACACCGCGTCCTGCAGTGCGCGGAACTGTCGGTTGTCCAGCGCGAGGCGGGTTCGCAGCTGGCCCGCGAGTTTGCGTTCCTTGCCGGGTCCGATCCAGCGGTCAAACAAGCTGCTCGCCTTCAGCGTCGCCCCGATGGCGAGCAGTCCGGCATTTTCCAGGCTTTTGACAAACGCCTCGACCTCGCCGCGGGTCAAATTCTGGTCTTCCCAGTTGATCCCGAAGCCGAGTTCGGCGGTCAGCGCACCGTTCGACCGCCCGGCAAACGCCAGCGACAGCACGTCGGCGAACTGGAAGCGGATCGCGCCGCGCACGCCGTTGATGGCATCGTCGATCTCGGCCTTGCTCACCAGCAGCAGGTTGCCAAAGCCGTCGATGGCAATCGTGCCCTCGCTGAGGATCGTGCGCTTGGCGGTGATCCCGAAGCCGAAGATGATCAGGTCAAGCGTGCCTTCGCTCTCGGCGCCCGCCGACAGCGTCACCCGCGAGGCTTCGCGATCGAGTGTAAAGTCGGGCGAGCTGGTCGCGAGCAATGCGGCAATCTGGTCCCAATTGCCCTTCCAAAGTTGACGGTAGATCGCCTGTGCGCCGACCCCGCTGTTGTTGAACACGCCCTTGACCTGATAGCCCTTGCCGGCCCAGCGCGTTTCGCTTTCGGCGATGCGCAGGCGGATGCGCCGGCGCGCCTCGTTCTCGACTTCGCCGGTGATCCGCGCGAGCAGCGCATCATGCTTGTCGATCAGCTGACGCACGCCTGCGAGCGCCTTGTCGGCGGCGTTCGC
>CALDHQ010000047.1 GCA_937894055.1 uncultured Polymorphobacter sp. | reverse complement strand
CCGCGCTGCGGGCAGGACGAGAAAGGCGCGCTGACATGCAGCGTGCCGGCCGTGACGACGAAGGATGCATGACGCAATGCGGCGCGCCGCATGAGACTATTCCCCTGCCGCGGCGGGTTGTGCACGCGCAAAATTGATCGAAGCGTTCAGCGGGTCGCAATGCCGAGCTTTGGCCGACCGCGCTTCTTGGGGACCGCCGGCGTCGGCTTGACTGCCGATGGCGCGGCGGCACCTCGGGGCTTGCGGCCAAGACCAATCTGCACGGCCATCGCACTGCGCTGGGCGGCATAGTTGGGTGCAACCATCGGGTAGTCGGCGGGCAGTTTCCACTTGGCGCGATAGGCATCAGGGGTCAGCCCGTGACTGGTCATCAGATGGCGCTTGAGCGTTTTCTGCTTTCGGCCGTCTTCGAGGCAGACGAGGTGGTCGGGCTTGACCGATAGACGCACCGAAACGGCTGGTTGCTGGTTCGGGGCGTCCGCCGTCGGCGCGGCGCCCAGTTTGGCCAATGCGTCGAAGACGCTGCGGATCAAGTTCGACAGATCCGACACCGCGACGGTATTGTTGGTGACGTGCGCACTGACAATCTCTGCAGTCAAAGCAAGAAGTTCAGCATTTTCCGTATCGGCGGTCATTCGTGACTCCTTGATTTGTCGAGCCGGCTCAGAGCATAGCTTCGACGACGCACGTCGGTCATGCACGCAAAAATGTGAACCAATTTTCTGACGGCACTGGTGATGCCATGTTCCGCCAAATTGCTATCGCATCGGCAACCTTAACAGCTGCTGACACTGCTCAGGGAGTATCTAATGGCGACGAGCAAAACTATTCCCAGCGACGCCGAGCGCAAATTCGCCCGCGACAATCTGATGCGATTGGCCAATAGCTGCGACCGTGCCGCCGCACACGGCAAAAAGGTAACGCCGATCGCGCAAGATCTGAGCGAGCAGGATTTCCGCGACATTGCCGAAATCTTGCGCGGGTTGCTGCCGCCGCTGGAGTGACGCCGCGTGATCAATTGGCTGGTCGGGAAGCCAACCGCACTTCGGCGCTTCCGGGTGCCTATTGCAGATGTCGCGTGTCGATCAACGGCGTCCGCGCATCGTTCGCCTTCTCAAGTTTGGCGATCAAATCGTCGAAGCTGTCGAACGCCTCGATAACCGGTCGTCCCGGCTCGACGACGATGCCGACCGGCAACCAGGTGACGCTTGCCCGCACCTGGTCCAGCGTCAGCGTCGCCCCGACCTCATACTCGCCAACGTCGCTGCGCGCGATCACGCCGCGCCCGGCAAACACCGCCGATTGCCCGCCCAGCATGAAATACGCCTGGGGGTCGCAAAACAGTCCCTCGTCGTCGACGAACATGATGTGCTGGTCGGGGTCGCCGATGTAGACGAGAGCGAAGGTGTCGACGTTGGCCGGCGCGCAATCGTCGCGCGTGTCGCCGGACAGCAGGCGGTAATAGTCGCGGTAATTGCCGTTGTGCTCGGCTTCGGTGACAGTCTGGTTCCACGGATTGATGACGATGACGCGCATGGCGGAGGCTCCTTTTCGAGCGGTTGCTCGGCCAAATTCGACCGCCCGGTACGACGCCGCCTTTCCTCTCCAAATTGTGGATGTCTCAGCCGGCGGCGGCATCGCCGAACGGATCGGCGGTGAACAGCAGGTCCTCGACCGCGATGCGGTCGGCGCGCTCGAACAGCGCTTGATCGTCGATCACCGCGAGCGGTGCATCGGTGTTCCGGGTGGCGATAACGTGCATGACCTCGCCGGTGCGAAAGGCCTGCCGCGTCGCGAATTTCGCGCAATGATGCAGCGTCATGAACGGGTTGAAGATTTGGGGCATCGTCCCACCTCGTTGAATGAGGCCGGCACCGGACGGACCGGTGCCGGCGATGGCCGTCAGGCGGCCTGTTGTGCACTGGCGGTCGGCGGCGTGCCGAGCGGACCGCGGCGGTCGACAACGCTGATGCGACGCTGCTTGGCGTCGATCACGAGGCGTTCGAGGACACCGTTGCCGGGATAGGCGATGACATAGCGCGGGTTGAGGCTGAGCATCTGCTCGTTGCGCCGGAATCCGGCGCGCTTGCCGAGTTTTGGGTCGAGCCCGAACACGACCTGCGGGATCTTGTGGCGTTCGGCCCATCCTGCAGCAAAGCGGTCGATGCCCTTGCTGTCGCCGCCATGGACGAGCACCATGTCGCCGACACGGTCGCGGACGCGGTCGAGCGTGCGGAACAGGTCGTCGGCAAACGTTCGGGCGTCGGCTTCAGGGATAGTGATGCGTCCGCCCGAGAACACGACCGGCGTCCCCGCGGGCAGCGCCTGCGCGCGCTTGGTGTCGGCGCGGGCTTTGAGATAGGCACGGCCTTCGACCATCGCCGAGGTAACACCCGGCGCGTTGCGACCGCCGCTGTACGGACGCCAGCTGTGCGTGGTCTCGGCGTTGTAGAGCATGGCGGCCTGTTCGCGCATCGTCTCGAACGCGTGCATCGCCTCTTCGGCGGTACGTGCCTTGTCGATCGCGTCTTCGAGGTTGCTGCTGCCGATCTCCGAGCTGTCGCTGTCGACGATCAGCAACCGGATCTGGTCGGTGGCATCGTCGAGACGGCGTTCCTGCTTCTCGGCGGCCTTGTGGAAGATGTTGACGAACCCCCAGGCGAGGTCTTCGGCGGGACGTTCGAGCGGGGTGTCGACGAACAGGCCGAAGATTTCGTCCCAGGCGGCGCGCACGCAATGGTGCATGGCGTCCGTTGACGGCATGTCGAGCGAGCCCGGCTCGGGATCCTTGACGCTGAGGCCGTCGAGGCCGAGCGCGATGAGCTGGGCGGCGAGACTGGTATTCATCGAGGTTCTCCTGTGTTCGCCGGCAGGAAATCCGTCGGCGTGAGCCCGAAGCGACCGGTCGCGGCGGCGCTGCCACGGACGCCCGCAGGGCGCCGCGCCGCGGGCGGCGGGGGAGCCGATTTTGTGCGCTAGGCCCGCGCGGGACGCGGTGGGGCTAGCGGGCAAAATTGGGGGAACCGCCGATCCTTGGCGGCGACTCCGCGTCCGGTCAGGGCTCCCTCTCGCCGGCGGAGCTGCGGGCGAATGCGGAAGCGACGTCATGCCGGAACAAGCTGCCTTGCGCCGCGTGCGCCGGATCAGTCGAAGCGCGGGAGTTGGTCGCTCGGCGGCTCGTCGCGGTCGATCAGCACCCAGTCGCAGCCTTGCGCTTCGGCGGCCTGCCTCTGGCGGCGGTGGGGCTGCGCTCCCGCGCCGCCTATCCGTCCGCCATCGCCCATGGCGTCTCGGCCGCCGAATGGGACCCTGCCTCGACCGCCGCCCGCGAGATCGACGGCCTGTGGCGCGACCTGCAGCGTCGACTGGGTCTGGGCGGCGGCCGAGAAGGCTGACGTGCCCGTCATGCTGCTGGTCCCGGGCGGGGTGCCGCTGCTGGACGCCATCGCGGCCCGCTACCCGGGGCTCCGGCTATGTGTCGATCACCTGGGCATTCCGCGTGGCCTGAAGGACGCGGCGGCCTTCGAGCATCTGCCGGAACTGCTGGCGCTGGCCCGTTTCCCGAATGTGGCGGTCAAGGCGGCGGGTCTGTCGGCC
>CALDHQ010000046.1 GCA_937894055.1 uncultured Polymorphobacter sp. | reverse complement strand
CGCCGCCGCCGCGACCACCGCCGCCACCGCCACCACCGCGTGCAAGTGCCGGCGCTGCAACCATGAAGGCTGCGCCCACCAGGAGGACGATCGATTTGTGCTTGATGTTCATGGTCGCTCTCCTCACTTCTTCGCTGGCTTCTTGGCGGCGGTTGCCGCTGCAAGGGCCTCGGGCGTCATGAACGGAATGCGCTTGGCATTGGCGTCGGGCACGAAGGTGAACACCGCCGGATCAATCTTGGGCGTCAGGTTCCAGTTCATCACCGCGGTGTATTGCGGCTGGGTTTCATCGGCGAGGCTGTTGATGACCAGCTTGCGCGGCAACGGCTTGTCGCCCTTTTCGACCCAGACCTGGAAATCGACGTCGCCCTGACGGAAGGCGTAGTGGTCGGTATCCCAATCGACGACCTTTGAATCGCCGACGACGATGCCTTCGGTCGGCTTGCCGGTCACTGCCGTCGGATCGCCCCAGCGGAACAGATCCTGCAGCGGCAGGTCGACGCCGTACTTTTCGGCTTCGGTGAGCAACTGCGCGATGGTGCCGGTGAACGGAATCTGCGCGTAGAAATCATTCTGGTTGTTGCGCACGGTGAAGGTCTTGCCGTCATAATAATAATGACGCTTGATCTTGTCGCCGCTAACCGTCGCCGCGAGCATGTTCGGCGCACGCAGGGTGTAATGGACCTGGTTGTTGGTCATGATCTTCTGACCCGAATCGAGCACGTCCTCGGTCGTGCTGTAGACGGTGACGTCAAATTCCTTGAGTGTCCGCAGATAGGCGCCCATGCGGGTGAGCGCCGCAGTTGCTGCCGGATCAACGGCGGGTGCCGCAACGGCCTTCGCCGGTGCTGCGGCGGTTGCTGCCTGTGCCGGCAATGCCATCACGACCAGCGACAGGCTGCCCAACAGGGCGGCATGCATTCGCTTCATAAATATCTCCCGTTACGAGCCCGCAAATAGCCTGACCCAACACCGGCCGTGTTGCAAGTCACAAACGCGTCAGGCCGGGACCGGCGGCTCCGCATAGGAGGCGCCGGCGGTAATCATTTCGTCGGGCACTTTGAGCATCTTGAGATAGACGTCGCGCGGATAGGCCATGTGCGGCTTGGTCGCGTCGAATTCGGGCTGCGGCAGCGGCGACGGCCCGGTGTACGCCGGCGGTGCCGCATAGACCGCCGCCTCGGCGGCCGAAATGCCGGCCTTGGCGAGCGTCGTCGGGTCGATCCACTGCTTCGGATCAAGCGGCGATCCCGGTGCCGCGACCTCGAGCGTCATCTGGTCGGGGCCGGCGAAATAGATCGACTTGCACATGCCATGGTCGATCGGGCCGATGACGTTGACGCCGTGGCTGCGGATGCGGTCGCGCATGGCGATCAGCCCGGCATCGTCGGGGACGCGGAACGCCAGATGCTGCAGCGTGCCCGCCGCACTCGGCAAGGCGCCGCTGCCGGCGTGGGTGACGCCGAGCTCGACGGGAATCTTGTCGACATCGGGGAGCTGGACGATCGAGAAAAAGCTGTGGTCGTTCATGCGCAGGAAGGCGTGCAGCCCGCCGGGCACGCCGTGCATGTCGAACAGCGCCACCAGCGGGCAGCCCATGACCTGCGAGAAGAATTCGATGTGCTTCTTGATGTCGCCCGCCATGAAGGCGAGGTGGTGGATGCCATCCGGTTGCTGTGTCATGTCGCGTTCCCCAAAGCCTGCGGTCTTGATGTGTTTGCGTTGACTTTATGCACCGCCGCGGTGAACGTCCAGCCGACAACGAGGAGCCGTCAATGAACGTCGTACGCGAACCCTATGGCTATCAGAGCAAGGATCCGAGCAAGCTCAAGGAGGTCTATGGCGGTGCAGCGGGCGCGGTGTTCGTCGAGTGCATGCGGATCAGGCCCGAAACCGGCACATCCAAATCGGTCATCCTGTTCAGCCACCCGATCGGCGGTGGGTCGTTCCTGCCGCTGGTGACGGCGCTCGCGGCTGCCGGCCACCACGTCATCTATTGCAACACGCGTTACCGCGGCAACGATACCGCGCTGATCCTGGAAAAGTGCGTGCTCGACCTCGGTGCCTGCATCGCCGATCTGAAGCGCCGCTTCGGCTATGAAAAGGTCGTGCTCGGCGGCTGGTCGGGCGGCGGCTCGCTGTCGCTCTTCTATCAGGACCAGGCCGAAAATCCGTCGATCACCACGACGCCGGCGGGCGACGAAGTTGACCTGGTCGCGGCCAAGCTGCAGCCCGCCGACGGCATCATGCTGCTCGCCGCGCACATCAGCCGCTCGGTGACGATGACCGAATGGCTCGACCCGTCGGTCACCGACGAGGACAAGCCCTATGAGCGCGACGTGACGCTCAACATCTATGACCCGAAATGCCCCGACCAGCCGCCGTACAGCGCGGCGTTCGTCGAGCGCTTCCGCGCCGCGCAGATCGCCCGCAACCGCCGCATCACCGCGCGCGTCGAGGCGACGCTGGCGGCCTTGAAGGCATCCGGCGAACCCGATGCCGAACGGCCGTTCGTCGTCGCCGGCACGATGGCCGATGTGCGCTGGACCGACCCGACGCAGGACCCGTCCGACCGCAAGCCCTATACCTGCTATCTCGGCGAGCCGCGCATCGCCAATGACGGCCCCGTCGGGCTCGGGCGCTTCACCACGCTGCGCTCATGGCTGTCGCAGTGGAGCTACGACCGCAGCCGCGCCAACGGTGTCGTCAACGCCGGGCATATCTCCTGCCCGGTGCTGGTCATCAACAACACCGCCGACCTGGCGTGCACGCCGAGCCACGCGGCGCGGTTGTTCGCGGCGGTGGCGTCGCCCGACAAGAGCTATGTCGATATCAAGGGCGCCGACCATTATTACATCGAGCGCCATGATTTGCTGCCCGAAGCGGTTGCGGCGGTCGACAGTTGGATGAAGGCGCACGGGTTTTGAAGAGAAGGGCCTCCGGCGGGCAGGGGTGACCCCTGCACCCAGCTATAAGCACCAAGTCATTCCCGCGCAGGCGGGAATCCATCTTAGCGACGGTGTCACATGGATTCCCGCCTACGCGGGAATGACGACCGAAAATGGTTGGGTGCAGGCCTCAGGCCTGCCCGCCGGAGGCTCTTAATCCTACCGCTGCGGCAGCAACGTCCGTCCCTTGACGACCGCCTCGATCAGTGCGTCGTCGGCAGGCAGCTGGCCGTCGAGGATGAGCATCGCCAGCC
>CALDHQ010000045.1 GCA_937894055.1 uncultured Polymorphobacter sp. | reverse complement strand
AACTTTTGCAGTCGCTAAAACACCAGCAGCAATGCAAATTTGCTTCGCTGTATTGCGTCCCACACCATAAATCGAAGTCAATGCGATTTCAGTGTGCTTATGATTTGGGATGTTTACCCCTGCTATACGAGCCATGTACCTACTCCAAAATTATGGCGTACTATTTAATCAAATCGCCAAAAAAGCCCTAAATTTTAACACCTAAGCTGACTTTTAACAATTAGCTTAGTTGATTCTCCACTACTTTATTAAACGTCAAATTACCCTTGACGTTGTTTGTGTCTAGGATCAGTGCAAATTACACGCACAACACCACGACGACGTACTACTTTACAATGACGGCATAAAGCCTTAACTGATGCACGAACTCTCATTTTTGCCTCACAAATCCAAATTAATATGGCTAATTCTATTTAGCTCGGAAAATAATCCGCGCTCTTGAAGCGATTCGAGCGCCTCGTAAGTGGCGGTGCGGGAGATGCTGGCGCGGCGGTAGCACTGTGGCAGGCAGCGGGCCTGACCCGACCTTGGAACGACCCGCATGCCGATTTTGACCGCGCCCTCGCCTCGCCAACTTCAGCAGTGCTTGGCCTGCGCGACGGTGGTGCGTTGGTCGCAACCGTGATGGTCGGCGACGACGGCCACCGCGGCTGGGTCTATTACCTCGCGGTCGATCCGGCGCGGCAGCGCGGCGGGCTGGGGCGCCTGATGATGGCGGCTGCTGAAGACTGGCTACGCGCCCGCGGTTGCCCGAAACTCAACCTGATGGTGCGCGGCGACAACACGCAAGCGCGCGGGTTCTACGCGCGGCTCGGTTATGACCTGAACGACGTGGTGACGCTGGCGAAGCGGCTCGACTGACGCCCTAGTCTTCCAGATTCGGGCGCAGCCATGTCTCCGCTTGCTCGACCGACACGCCGCGCCGTGCGGCATAGTCCGCGACCTGATCGCTGCCGATGCGGGCGACGCCGAAATAGCTGCTTTCGGGGTGCGCGAAATAATAGCCCGAAACCGCTGCCGTCGGCGTCATCGCGAAGCTTTCGGTGAGTTCGATGCCGGTCTTGGCGGTGGCGTCGAGCAGGTCGAACAGCTGGCGCTTCGGGCTGTGGTCGGGGCACGCTGGATAGCCCGGCGCGGGGCGGATGCCCTGGTATTTTTCGCGGATCAGGTCGTCGCTGGTCAGCTTTTCGTCGGGCGCATAGCCCCAGAACTCCGTGCGCACGCGTTCGTGCAGATGTTCGGCGAAGGCTTCGGCCAGCCGGTCGGCGAGCGCCTTGAGCAGGATGTCCGAATAGTCGTCATTGTCGGCCTTGAAGCGCGCCAGATGCACGTCGATGCCCTGCCCCGCGGTCACCGCAAAGCCGCCGAGCCAGTCGCCATCGGGCGAGACGAAATCGGCGAGGCTGCGGTTGGGCACGCCTTCGCGCTTGACGACCTGCTGGCGCAGGAACGGCACGCGCGCCAGCTCGGTGGTGCGGGCTGCGTCGGTGAACAGCAGCACATCGTCGCCGTCGCGCTTGGCGGGCCAGAAGCCGAGCGCGGCGCGCGCGGTCAGCCACTTTTCGTCGACGATCTTCGTCAGCATCGCCTGCGCGTCCTTGAACAGGCTGGTCGCGCTTTCGCCGACGATGGGGTCGGTCAGGATCGCCGGATAGTTGCCCGCAAGTTCCCAGGCGCGGAAGAACGGCGTCCAGTCGATATAGGGCACCAGCTCTTCGAGCGGATAGTCGTCGAGCGCCAGCGTGCCGAGCGTCTTGGGCGCTACCGGCGGGTGCTTGGCGAAATCGGGGACGTAGGCGTTGGCGCGTGCCGCCGCAATCGGGGCCAGCTTGGTGTCGCCCTTGTTGGCACGCGCGACGCGGATGGCTTCATATTCCGCGACGGTGCGGTCGACGAGTTCGCTGCGGATCGCCGGTGAATCGGACACCAGCGCGCCCGCGACGCCGACAGCACGGCTGGCATCGAGGACATGGATCACCGGGCCCTTGTACGCCGGTTCGATGCGCAGCGCGGTGTGGACGCGGCTGGTGGTGGCGCCGCCGATGAGCAGCGGCATCGTCATGCCGGCGCGCTGCATTTCGGCCGCGACGGTGACCATCTCGTCGAGCGAGGGCGTGATGAGGCCCGACAGGCCGATCATGTCGGCGCCATGTTCGTTGGCGGCCGCCAGGATGGTCATCCACGGCACCATGACGCCAAGGTCGATGACCTCGAAATTGTTGCACTGGAGCACGACGCCAACGATGTTCTTGCCGATGTCGTGGACGTCGCCTTTGACGGTGGCCATGATGATCTTGCCCTTGGCCTGCGCGCCCTCGGCCTTTTCGGCTTCGATATAGGGCAGCAGGTGCGCGACGGCCTTCTTCATCACACGCGCCGATTTGACGACCTGCGGCAGGAACATCTTGCCGGCGCCGAACAGGTCGCCGACGACGTTCATGCCGTCCATCAACGGGCCTTCGATGACGTCGATCGGGCGCACCGCGACCAGCCGGGCTTCCTCGGTATCGGCGACGACATGCGCGTCGAGGCCCTTGATCAGCGCATGTTCGAGACGCTTGGCGACCGGCAGCGAGCGCCATTCCTCGCTGGCCTTTTCGGCAACCGAGCCGTCGCCCTTGAAGCGGTCGGCAATCTCGAGCAACCGGTCGGTGGCATCAGCGCGCCGGTTGAGCACGACGTCCTCGCAGGCTTCGCGCAGCTCGGGGTCGATCGTGTCATAGACATCGAGCTGCCCGGCGTTGACGATCGCCATGTCGAGCCCGGCGGGGATCGCGTGGTAGAGGAAGATCGAGTGCATCGCGCGGCGCACCGGCTCGTTGCCGCGGAACGAGAAGCTCAGGTTCGACAGCCCGCCCGAGATATGCGCGTGCGGGCAGCGCTGGCGGATTTGCTTGCACGCCTCGATGAAATCGACGCCGTAGTTGTTGTGTTCTTCGATGCCCGTCGCCACCGCGAAGATGTTGGGATCGAAGATGATGTCTTCGGGCGGGAAGCCGTTTTCGGTGAGCAGCTTGTAGGCGCGCGCGCAGATTTCGACCTTGCGCGCGCAGGTGTCGGCTTGCCCGGCTTCGTCGAACGCCATGACGACGACGGCGGCACCGTAGCGCTGCACCTTTTTCGCGTGTTCGAGGAACGCCGCCTCGCCTTCCTTCATGCTGATCGAATTGACGATCGGCTTGCCCGAAACGCACTTCAGCCCGGCTTCGATGACGCTCCACTTCGAGCTGTCGACCATGATCGGGATGCGCGCAATGTCGGGCTCGGCGGCGATCAGCTTGAGGAAGGTGGTCATCGCGAACTGCGCGTCGAGCAGGCCTTCATCCATGTTGACGTCGAGCACCTGCGCGCCGCTTTCGACCTGCTGGCGCGCGACTTCGACGGCGGACGTGTAATCGCCCGCCATGATCAGCTTCTTGAAGCGTGCCGAGCCGGTGACGTTGGTGCGCTCGCCGATGTTGACGAACGTCGCACTCGAAGTTTTGGTC
>CALDHQ010000044.1 GCA_937894055.1 uncultured Polymorphobacter sp. | reverse complement strand
ATTCATAGACCTTCGCTCTAATTCTTTCACAAATTCTAACTCTGTCATTTTTTGATTGTATGTCATACCGTCCACCCCTTCGGCGCCGGATCACCCAACGGGCCGCACTTCTCAGCCATCCTAGCGCGCATCGCTTCCACGGCGGCGTGGTCGGCGGCTTTTTCATCGCCCCGGCCAACCAGATTGGCAGCGGCAATCGCCGCGGCTTCAGTCACGCGGACCATTTCTAGCACGAGCACGCGGTCGAGCGGATTTTTGCCTTCAGTCATTATCGTCCTCGGTTCAATCTCAAGCTTCCGCTGCCGGATACGCGAAGGGCAGCTGAAAGTCGATATGGGCCCTGTCGCGTCAGGGACTTAACGACCGTTACAGGTCGAGAATATGGATCAGCATCGGATCACCGATGAGGCTGTCCGAGCCCTTCAGGCGGTTCAACGCGTCGGTGACCTTTCGTTCCATGCACCGATGGGTGACGATCACGAGCTGCACCGAGCCATCTTCATCGGCGCTATGCTGGACCATCGACTCGATCGATACGCCGGAATCCCGCATCGCGGTCGCAATTTCAGCGAGCACGCCGGGGCGGTCGGCGACGGTCAGCCGCAGGTAGAAGCGGCCTTCGTGCGCGAGCTGGTCGGCAGGCGGCAGCTTCGACAGCCGCGCGGCGGGCATGGCGAACGCCGGACCGACTTCGCCGCGCGCCACGTCGATGAGGTCAGCAACCACGGCGGACGCGGTCGGCCCCTCGCCGGCACCGCGGCCCTGGAACAGCAGGCGGCCGACGAAATTGCCTTCCGCCACCACGGCGTTGAGCGAGCCATCGACATGCGCCAGCGGGTGCTTGAGGCTGACGAGGCACGGGTGGACGCGCTGGAACAGCGCACCGTCTTCGGCGGCCGCCAGCCCGATCAGCTTGATGCGGAAGCCGAGCGCAGCGGCATGGTCGATGTCGGCGCTTTCGACGGCACGGATGCCCTCGCACGCGACATGCGGGAAATCGACGCGCGCGCCGAACGCCAGCGACGCCAGAATCGACAGCTTGTGCGCGGCATCGATGCCGTCGATGTCGAAGCTCGGATCGGCTTCGGCAAAGCCCAGTCGCTGCGCGTCGGCCAGCACCTCGCCGAACGGCAGCCGCTCGGCCTCCATGCGGCTGAGGATGTAATTGCAGGTGCCGTTGAGGATGCCGTAGATCCGCTCGATGACGTTGGCGGCGGCGCCTTCGCGCAGCCCCTTGATGACCGGGATGCCGCCCGCGACCGCGGCTTCGTATTTGAGCGCGGCGCCCTTGATTTCGGCAAGCCCGGCGAGTTCGAGGCCGTGATGTGCGAGCATCGCCTTGTTCGCGGTGACGAACGACTTTCCGGCGTCGAGCGTTTCGCGCGCCAGCGTCAGCGCCGGGCCGTCGGCACCGCCGATCAGCTCAACCACGACATCGACATCTTCGCGCGCCGCCAGCTGCGTCGCGTCATCGACCCAGGCGAAGCGCGACAGATCGATGCCGCGCTCGCGCGAGCGGTCGCGCGCGCTGATGGCGACGACTTCAATCGGCCGGTTGGCGCGGCGCTCGATCAGCGCGGCATTGGTATCGAGAATCTTGATGACGCCGCCGCCGACGGTGCCAAGGCCGGCGAGGCCGACGCGGAGAGGTTGGGTCATGCAACTGTCCTTCACACTAAGCAGCTTCCTTTGCGAGGTCTGTCGCAAAGCGCAAGGGCCGAGCGCAATCGGCGGGTCTGATTGACGGTGGCGCCGGCTATTTTGCTGCCGCAGGCGGCTGGGTTTGAAACAACACCTTGGCCTGCTGGACCGAGGCGACGGCAGTGCCGGCGCTATCGAGCGCCGGTTTGAACGCCACCAGCGCGCCGGCCTGTTCGCACGCCAGCTTCGCCAGGCCTGCCGGCACGGCGCCGCCATTAACGGCTGCGCAATCGACGAGCTTGCCGTCCGGCGAAATGATGGCGGTCGCGATCACCGCGACCGGCGGCACCAGCCCGGCTGGCAGCTTGTTGACCATCACTTCGATATCGATGTCGTTCGGCACGGTGTACTGCCCGACCGTCGCGCGCATTTCCTGTGCCGTGTCGGCGGTGAACCACGGCACGGTCTGCCGGTAGATCGCGTAGCTCGCCTGGCCCTTTTCATTGACGGCGGGGGTGAAGCGGCCGCGCTTGAGCATCACCGCACAGCTGCGCGCGTCGAGGTCGGGGTAGTCCGTCGAAACGATAACCGAACAGCCGATGGGCTTGCCTTCGGGTGACACCGTTACCGCGATGCGGGCGTAACCCGACTCGCCGCGCCGCAGCGATGCTTGGGGGTAATCGTCGACCGAATATGGCGACGCCACAATGCGTGCTGGCTGTGCCTGATCGGCAGTCGCGGTTGCAGCGGTCGCACTGCCCAACAGTGATGCCGCCACAAGCGCGCGTGCCCAGCCTGCTAACCGCGCCGCCATGTCAGGTTGCCGGCGGTCGCATTACGCGCCCGTCGCGCCCTTGGCCGGGGTATTGACGCCCATGCTCTGCAGATAGCGCTTCACGCCCTTCGCCGCCTGCCGGATGCGCTGTTCGTTTTCGACCATGGCGATGCGGACATAGCCCTCGCCTTCCTCACCGTAGCCGACGCCCGGCGCGACCGCGACACCGGCGTGGGTGAGCAGTTGCTTGGTGAACTCCAACGAGCCGAGGTGCGCGAGTGCCGGCGGCAGCGGTGCCCAGCAGAACATGCTGGCGCGCGGGCTCGGGATTTCCCAGCCGGCGCGGCCGAAGCTTTCGACGAGCACGTCGCGGCGGCGCTGGTAGAGCGCGCGGTTGGCGGCAACAATGTCCTGCGGGCCGTTGATGGCAGCGACCGCAGCCGCTTGGATCGGCGTGAACGCGCCGTAGTCGAGGTACGACTTCACCCGCGTCAGCGCCGCAATCAGCGTCTTGTTGCCGACCGCGAAACCGATGCGCCAGCCCGCCATCGAATAGGTCTTCGACATCGAGGTGAACTCGACCGCGACATCCTTGGCGCCGGGCACCTGCAGGATCGACGGCGTCGGGCAGCCGTCATAATACAGCTCCGAATAGGCGAGGTCGCTGAGCACCCAGATATTGTGCTCCTTGGCGAACGCCACGACCTTTTCGTAAAACGCCAGGTCGACGACTTCGGCGGTCGGGTTCGACGGATAGCCGATGACCATGACGCTCGGCTTGGGCACGGTGTATTTGACCGCGCGTTCGAGGCTGTCGAAGAACCCCGGCCCCGGATTGGTCGGGATCGAGCGGATCGTCGCACCGGCGATGATGAAACCGAAAGTGTGGATCGGGTAGCTCGGGTTCGGCGCCAGCACGACATCGCCCGGCGCGGTAATCGCCTGTGCGAGGTTGGCGAGGCCTTCCTTCGACCCCAAAGTCACCACGACTTCGGTTTCGGCATCGATCTCGACACCGAAGCGGCGACCGTAGTAACCGGCTTGCGCCTTGCGCAGCCCGGGGATGCCCTTCGACGCCGAATAGCCGTGCGCGTCGGGGTTGCGCGCGACTTCGCAGAGCTTTTCGATGACATGCGGCGGCGGCGGCAGATCGGGGTTGCCCATGCCGAGGTCGATGATGTCGTCCCCGCGCGCGCGCGCCGCGGCCCGCATCGCGTTGACTTCGGCGATGACATAGGGCGGCAGACGGCGGATGCGGTAGAACTCTTCGGACATCGACTTGGGCTTTCGGTTCAGGTTGGGCAGTTTCAGGTTAAACGTTTACAACAGGCACCGCGCGCGCGGTGTCGCATGGCGTTTGCCACATGCGCGCCGCGATTGCGAGCATTTGCCCCGCAGTCCCTCGCGGCAAAAAACGGCAGATGCAAAAACGCCCGCCCGGCACCGCCATTCGGCACCGGACGGGCGTTGATGGCTTTTTCAGCTTACTTGGGCTGCGGCGTGGCGCGCTTGTTCGGCGTCCATTGGCCGGTCTTGGCGTCGCGCTTGTCGGCCTGCTCGCCGGTCATCGCACGTGCCTGCTGTGCGGCGGTCTGCTGGCAGCTGTCGGTGACCTTGGCGCTGCAATACGGCAGCTTGGGCGCTTCTGCGGGCGGGGTCTGGGCGAGTGCCGGCGCCGACGCCAGAACCGCGGCGACAGCAATCAGTGCAAACTTCATGTTCATTCTCCCGTTCGGGCACCGGCCCTGTCGCACGGTGCAGCGCATATCCTACGACGCCAAAGGTGGTGTCGCCAAGTATAGATTTGACAGTTGCTTGTCTCGGTGCGCGCAACCGTCCAGAATGATCACGCCCCCCGCCCGAACGACTCCGGAGACACTAAATGACGGCCACCGACCCCGCGGAACCGACGCTGCCGGCGCCCGCTGAAACACTGCAGCGCTGGGGCCAGCTGCTCGGCGAAAGCCAGAAGCTGATGATGGCGTTCATGGCGCGCGAGGCGAGCAAGCCGCCCGCCAACCCCTACCCCGGCGGCCTGTTCGAAGGCTGGGCCGAATTTGCCGGCGCGCTCGCCAAGAACCCCACGAAATTCGTCGAGCTGCAGACCAAATACTGGACCGACGCCGCCAAGCTCTGGCAGGCGTTCGCCACCGGCCACGCAGAGGAAAGCCCCGCCGCCGCGATCAAGGACAAGCGCTTCGCCGCCGAGGACTGGTCGAAGCTGCCGGTGTTCGATTTCCTGCGCCAGTCGTACCTGCTGACCTCGAACTACATCCTGTCGGGCACCGCCGGGCTCGCCGCCGATACCGAGCTCGATGAAGAAGCCAAGGCGAAGCTGCTGTTCCACACCAAGCAGTTCGTCGATGCGCTGAGCCCGTCGAACTATCTGCTGACCAACCCGCAGGTGTTGAAGGCCACCACCGAATCGGGCGGCGCCAATCTGGTCAAGGGCCTCGAGCACATGCTCGACGACATCAAGGCCGGCCGCATGAAGCTGACCGACGAGGACGCGTTCGAAGTCGGCCGCAATGTCGCGATCACGCCGGGCAAGGTGGTGTTCCAGAACCGGCTGTTCCAGCTCATCCAGTATAGCCCGACCACCGAGCAAGTCTTTGAAATCCCGCTGCTGATCTTCCCGCCGTGGATCAACAAATACTACATCCTCGACCTGACGGCGGAAAAGAGCTTCATCCGCTGGGCGGTCGCGCAAGGGCTGACGGTGTTCGTCGTCAGCTGGAAGAACGCCGACGCCAGCCTGGCGGATGCGACGCTCGACACCTATGTCGGCGAAGGCCAGATGACCGCGATCAGCAAGGTGCTCGACATCACCGGCGCACCTGCCACGCACGCCATCGGCTACTGCGTCGCCGGCACGACGCTCGCGGCCACGCTCGCCTATCTCAAGGCCACCGGCGCCGACGCGACGATGATCTACGTGCCCGCCCCGGGCGCGGCCGACGCGATCCTCGAAGCAGCCGACGCCGGCATCAAGGTCATCATCTGCATCACCGAAGGCATCCCGGTGATCGACATGGTCAAGGTCAAGGCCGCACTGAAGGCCTATCCGGACGCCGTGCTGATCGGTCCGAACTGCCCCGGCGTCATCACCCCGGGCCAGTGCAAGATCGGCATCATGCCGGGCCACATCCACAAGCCGGGCCGCATCGGCATCGTGTCCCGCTCGGGCACGCTGACCTATGAAACCGTGCACCAGACGACCCAGAACGGTCTCGGCCAGTCGACCTGCGTCGGCATCGGCGGCGACCCGGTCCGCGGCCTCGGCTTCATCGACGTGCTGAAGCGCTTCGAAGCCGATCCGGAAACCGACGGCATGATCATGGTCGGCGAAATTGGCGGCTCATCCGAAGAAGAAGCGGCGGCCTACATCAAGCAGTACATCCGCAAGCCGGTCGTCGCCTACATCGCCGGCGTCACCGCGCCGGCCGGCAAGCGCATGGGCCATGCCGGCGCGATCATCGCCGGCGGCAAGGGCACGGCGGACGAAAAGTTCGCAGCGCTCGAAGCGGCCGGTGTGAAGACCGTCCGCTCGCCGGCCGATCTCGGTGCGGCGATGAAGTCGCTGCTCTGATCTGAACGATCTGCATCGCGGTTGAAGGTGAAGGGCGCGAGCGATCGCGCCCTTTCTCGTTTACCGTCGCTGAAAGCGCTGTACTCCTTCCGCTGCACAGGAACGAAACCCGATGAACAAGCCGCTGGTCCTCGCTGCCGCCCAGCTGAATCTCTGGGTCGGCGACATCGACGGCAATGTCGCCAAGATCATCGCCGCGGCCGCGAAGGCCCGCGATGAACTCGGTGCCCAGCTGGTCGCGACGCCGGAGCTGTCCCTGCTCGGCTATCCGCCGGACGATCTGCTACTGCGTACCGCACTCCCGCAGGCGATCGAGGCCGGGCTGATGTCGGTGGCCGCGGCTTCGAACGGCATCCACATCGTCGTCGGCCATCCGGAGTTCGTCGTAGAGGACGGCCTGCGCCGGACCTACAACGCGGCCTCGGTCTATCGCGACGGCCGGCTCGTTGCCCGTGCACGCA
This sequence comes from uncultured Polymorphobacter sp., assembly GCA_937894055.1. Taxonomy (GTDB): domain Bacteria; phylum Pseudomonadota; class Alphaproteobacteria; order Sphingomonadales; family Sphingomonadaceae; genus Polymorphobacter_A. The sequence goes on along the minus strand of CALDHQ010000044.1, from coordinate 305 downwards.
AGCAGCTGCTGCCGAACTACGGCGTGTTCGACGAGCGCCGCCATTTCACGCCGGGGCCGAAAGCCGCAACCGTGTTCGAGGTGGCCGGCCTGAAGATCGGCCTGTGCATCTGCGAGGATATCTGGGGGCCGGGCCCGGCCGCGCAGGCCAAGGCCGCAGGGGCTGAACTGCTGCTCAACATCAATGCTTCGCCGTACAACATCGGCAAGCCCGAGGAGCGCCGTGCGGTGCTGCGCCAGCGGATTGCCGAGCAAGGCCTGCCGATCGTCTACGTCAACTGCACGGGCGGCCAGGACGAGCTGGTG
>CALDHQ010000043.1 GCA_937894055.1 uncultured Polymorphobacter sp. | reverse complement strand
CCTTGGGCGCGGGCGCCGCCGGCGACGCGTCCTCGCCTTCGCCGGCGATGGTGGCGATCAGCGTGCCGACCTTGACGCCGTCGGTGCCGGCGGCGACGTGCAGCTTGCTGACCACCCCGCCCTCGTCGGCCTCGAGCTCCATCGTCGCCTTGTCGGTTTCGATTTCGGCGAGCACGTCGCCGGGCTTGACGGTGTCACCTTCGGCGACCAGCCATTTGGCGAGCGTCCCCTCCTCCATCGTCGGCGACATCGCGGGAAGCTTGATCTCGGTCATCAATAGGTTCCCACCAGCACGTCGGTGTAGAGTTCGGCCGGGTTCGGCTCGGGCGTCGCTTCGGCGAAGTCGGCGGCATCGGCGACGATGGCGCGGACTTCCTTTTCGATGTCCTTCAGGCTGGCTTCGGTCGCGGCGCCCATTTCGAGCAGCTCGCGCTTGGCGGCTTCGATGCAGTCGGACTTTTCGCGCATCGCCTGGACCTCGTCGCGCGACCGGTACTTGGCCGGGTCGGACATCGAGTGGCCGCGGTAGCGATAGGTCTTCATTTCGAGCAGGATCGGCCCCTTGCCGGCGCGCACCCACTCGGTGGCGGTCTGTGCAGCACCGCGCACCGCGCAGACGTCCATGCCGTCGACCTGGATGCCGGGCACGCGGAAGCTTTCACCGCGGCGGAACAACTGGTCTTCGGAACTGGCACGGTTGACGCTGGTGCCCATGGCGTATTGGTTATTTTCGATGACGTAGATCACCGGCAGCTTCCATAGCTCGGCCATGTTGAAGCTTTCATAGACCTGCCCCTGGTTCGAGGCGCCGTCGCCGAAATAGGTCACGGCCAGGCCGCCGTCGCCCTTGTACTTGTGCGCGAACGCGAGGCCGGTGCCGAGCGGCACTTGGGCGGCGACAATGCCGTGGCCGCCGTAGAAGCCATGGTCGACCGAGAACATGTGCATCGAGCCGCCCTTGCCCTTCGAAATGCCCGCCTGGCGGCCGGTCAGTTCGGCCATGACGGCGCGCGCCTCGATACCCGCCACGAGCATATGGCCATGGTCGCGGTAGCCGGTGATGATGCTGTCGTGGGGGTTGAGTGCCGCCTGCACGCCGGTCACCACGGCTTCCTGCCCGATGTAGAGGTGGCAGAAGCCGCCGATCAGACCCATGCCGTATAGTTGCCCGGCGCGTTCTTCGAAGCGGCGGATGAGCAGCATGTCACGGTACCATTTCAGCAGTTCTTCGCTGGTTGGCTTGTACCGTTTGGGTTCAGGCGGGCGCTCGCGGAGCGGCGAGACTGGTTCCGAAGAAGCGCGCGTGGACGATCTGGCCAAAAAAATCACCCCTGAGGACATCATGTGCGCCGACGGGCACGGGCGCTTGTTGTGGAACGAAGCGCTACGGTTTTCAATGTCAATTAGTGGCAGGGGTGATGCCGTTGCATTCGTATTCGTCAGCCCGGTGCCCGGCGCGGCAGCGCCGAACGGCACTAGTCTACCGGAATAACGACCTCGTCTTCGCGCACGACGTTGAGGTTCTTGCGCACCAGTTCATCGGCCAGATCGGGGTCGATATGCTGCGGATCGAGCAGTTCGACCTGACGGGCAAGTGCCGCCTTGGTTTCAACGCCTTGCGCGACCTGCGCCGCGACGACCGCGCGCTGCGTGCGATATTCGCGCCAGGCGAGGATACCGGTTGGCCCTGAAACCGCGAAATAGGCGAAGTAGATCATCATGCCGATGCATGCCGCCGGCAGCGCCGAACGGCGCAGCAACGACAAAAGATCGAGACGTTCTATCATGACAACCGTGTAAACCACGGGATTCACGCCGATTCAAGCGGTATTTTGCAGGGTGATTCGGTGCGAGTCGTTTTTGGACTCGCACCGCCGACTCAGCGCGTCAATTAGCGCAGGATCGCCTTGCCGGCATAGACCGCCGTATCGCCCAGTTCTTCCTCGATGCGGATGAGCTGGTTGTACTTGGCGAGCCGGTCCGAGCGGGCCAGCGAGCCGGTCTTGATCTGCCCGCAGTTGGTCGCAACGGCGAGGTCGGCGATGATCGCATCCTCGGTTTCGCCCGAACGGTGCGACATGACGCTGGTGTAGCGGGCGCGGTGCGCCATTTCGACCGCCTGCAGCGTTTCGGTCAGCGTGCCAATCTGGTTGACCTTGATCAGGATCGAGTTCGCCAGACCGTCGACGATGCCCTGGCGCAGCCGCAGCGGGTTGGTGACGAACAAATCGTCGCCGACCAGCTGGTGCGTCGCGCCAAGCTTGTCGGTCAGCAGCTTCCAGCCGGCGAAGTCGTCTTCGGCCATGCCGTCTTCGATCGACAGGATCGGGTAGCGCCCGCACAGCTCGGCCAGATAGTCGACCATCGCGCCGGCTTCGAGCGTGCGGCCTTCGCCTTCAAGCACATAGGCGCCGTTCTTGTAATATTCGGTGGCGGCGCAATCGAGCGCCAGCATCACGTCCTCGCCGGGACGGAAGCCGGCCTTTTCGATCGACGCCATGATGAAGTCGAGCGCCGCGACCGGGCTGGCGAGGTTGGGCGCAAAGCCGCCTTCGTCGCCGACCGACGTCGACATGCCGGCGGCCGACAGGCCCTCCTTGAGCGTGTGGAAGATTTCCGCGCCCCAGCGCACCGCTTCGGCAATGCTGTCGGCACCGACCGGCATCACCATGAATTCCTGGAAATCGATGGGGTTGTCGGCGTGCGCGCCGCCGTTGATGATGTTCATCATCGGCACCGGCAGCACATGCGCCGAAACGCCGCCGATGTATTTGTGCAGCGGCAGCCCGCGCGCTTCGGCGGCGGCCTTGGCGGCCGCCATGCTGACGCCGAGGATGGCGTTGGCACCGAGGCGCGACTTGTTGGGGGTGCCGTCGAGCTCGATCATCAGCGCGTCGAGGTCGGCCTGGTCTTCGGCATCGATGCCGGCGACAGCGTCGAAGATCTCGCCATTGACCGCGTCGACCGCCTTGGTGACGCCCTTGCCGCCGTAGCGCGTCATGTCGCCGTCGCGCAGTTCGACGGCTTCGTGCGCGCCGGTCGAGGCGCCCGACGGCACCGCAGCGCGGCCGAAGCTGCCATCTTCGAGCAGCACTTCGACTTCGACGGTCGGGTTGCCGCGGCTGTCGAGGATCTGGCGCGCGTGAATATCGACGATGGCGGTCATGGCAATTGAACCTTTCAACCAGTATTTCGTTTGGAACGATGCTTGTTGCCGGCGCTTCTAGCCACCAAATCACAGGTCGGCAACGCTGTGACGCAGGCAAGCTATTCATCGGGCGTTTCGCGCTGTAGATTAAACGGGTTAAGTGGCAGCTGTGGTTCGGGAGATTTGAAATGGACGTGCAAAACCTTCGGAGCCAGGCCGCTGACCGGCTTCACGATGCCGCCAATGACGGCAAGCACCGTGCCGATGCCATGCTGGAAGGCGTCGCGCTGGCGGTGGCGGAGTTCGCCGACCGCATGGACGGCGATGGCCAGGTCGCCAAGCTGGCGCGCAGCGCCGCCGATACGGTGAGCGGCTGGTCGGCGACCGTGCAGTCGAAGTCGGTCGACGAGCTGGTCGAGGACAGCCGCAACGCCGTGCGGCAATCGCCGGGACTGGCGATCGGACTCGCGGTGGTCGCCGGATTTGCGCTATCGCGTTTCTTCAAAGCCAGCGCGCGCTGACTTGGCCCGCAACCCGGAGACCGACTGATGGCGTCCGCGCCCGAACCATCCAGCGACGCTGACACTGCGCCGATCCCGGTGCTGGTCAAGCGCCTGCTCAGCGACGGCGAGTTGCTGGCGCGTGCCGAACTGCGGCTGGCGCAGGCGCAGGCGACCAGCCAGGTGCGCGCCGCTGTCCCCGGCATCATTGCGATCCTGGTCGGCGGGATTTTCGTGCTGGCGTCGCTGTTCACGATGCTGGCAGCGCTGATCGCCTGGCTGGCGCCCGTGCTGGGCGCGGGCAACGCCGCGCTGGTGGTGACGCTCGGCACCGCGGCGGTTGGCGGTATTGCCATTGCGCTCGGCTCGCACCATCTCAACAAGCGAGCAGTGGTGCCGCCGGTTCGCCACCTGCCCGACCTGACGGGTTCCACGCCGCAAGAGGAGGTCAAGTGATGACAGACAGCAGCAATCGCTCGGTCGAATCCTATGCCGCCGATGTCGAGGCCACACGGGCGCGCATTGCCGCGACCATCGACGCGCTGCAGGACCGCCTGCAGCCGCGCGTGCTGGCAACGCAGGCGGTTGAATCGCTGGCGCAGACGGCGCTGACGGCGTTTGCCGGCTCCGGCACCGCGATGCTGGCGCTGACGCGCAAGCTGCTGCGCGATCACCCCATTGCCACCGCCGCCGCCGGTCTCGGCATCGGCGTGGCGCTGATCACCCGCAACCGGCTGTCGCATGCCGAGGTCAACGTCGGCGACGACTACGAACCCTATAGCGACTTCGACGACGAGCCGGCGCTGCGACTGGTGGACAACGTGCAAGCCGAAGCCAGCGGCGCGGTCGACGAGAACCCGCTGGCCGCCGTGCTCGCCGGTCTGGCTGCGGGTGCCCTGCTCGGCGCGCTGTTCCCCGAAACCAAGGCGGAGAACAAGCTGGTCGGTCGGCACAGCGACAAGGTCTCGACCGCGGCACGTGCCGCCGCGCGGGCCGCGCGTGCCGAGCTGCTGTCGCGAGACGCTGCTTGACGCACAGCATGGCACTGACATCGTCCCGTTGGTCGCAGGTGGCGCTGCTCGCGGCGGCCGTGCTGTTCGGCACTGATGCCGCAACCGCGCAATCGGGTGACGGCGCACAGCTGTTCGCGGCGCATTGCGCGATGTGCCATCTCGATCCGCATGGTCCCGGCGACAGCACCAAGATCGGCCCGCCGCTCGGCGGCATCGTCGGCCGCAAGGCTGCCGCCGACCCGGATTACACGCGTTACTCCAAGGCATTGCGCAATTCGGGCAAGGTGTGGAGCGAGGCTGCGTTGGCCGCCTATCTCGCCGCGCCGACGCAGGCGGTGCCCGGCACGACGATGGCGCTGGTCGGCATGACCAGTGCCGCCGAGCGCACCGCGATCATCAACTATCTAAAGTCGGCGCCCAAGCGCTAGTGTCTTCCAGGGAGTTCCATTCGATGCGTCATCTTTCGCGCTTGCTGCCGGCGGGCTTCGCCGCGCTGGCCCTGCTCACCGCTGCCGGCACGCTGGTCAGCCCGGCCCCCGCTGCCGCGCAGACCGCCGCCACTGCACCCGACATGGCCGCCGCATCGGCGTTCATCGTCGATCTGTCGGACAAGGCGTTCGGCGTGCTGCGCGACAAGTCGCTGTCGAAGTCGGCGAAGCTCGGCCAGTTCCGCACGATGCTGCGCGACAATTTCGCGCTCGAGGATATCGGCAACCGGCTGATCCGCCGCTACCGCAACCAGATCACCCCGGCGCAATATGCCGCCTATCAGGCGGTGTTCCCCGAATTCGTCACCAACGTCTATGCGGCGCGGCTGTTCGAATACCCCGATGCGCAGGTCAAGGTGGTGCGCACGCTGCCGCGCGGCACACGCGGCGATGTCGATGTCTATACGCGCATTACCACCGGCACCGGCAACCCGATCGAGGCGATCTGGGCCACGCGCAAATCAGCCGCCGGCAAGTGGCAGGTGACCAACCTGACGGTATCCGGCGTCAATGTCGCGCTGACGCAAGAGGCTGATTTCTCGGCCTATATCCAGAAGAACGGCTTTGACGCGCTGATCGAATTCCTGCGCTCGGCGAACGCCAAGAACGGCATCACCATCAGCGGGAAAACGAAATGAGCGAAGTTCTCGACCTCGGCGAAGCCGCCTATGTCCACCCGAGCGCGCAGATCTACGGGCGCGTCAAGATGCACGCCGAAAGCTCGATCTGGTGCAACGCCGTCATCCGGTCGGAGGTCGCGCACGTCGAAATCGGCCGCGGCACCAACGTCCAGGACTTCGTGATGATCCACACCGATCCGGGCAAGCCGGTGGTCATCGGCGACTATTGCTCGATCACCCATCACGCGACGCTGCACGGCTGCACCATCGGCAACAACGTGCTGATCGGCATCAACGCCACCATCTACAACGGCGCGGTCATCGGCGATAACTGCATCATCGGCCAGCACGCCTATGTGAAGGACGGCACGATCATCCCGCCCAATTCGATCGTCGTCGGCGCCCCGTCGAAGATCATCCGCACCGCCAACAGCTGGCTGGCGAACCGCATGAACGCGCACTATTACATCCGCAACGCCCATGCCTATGCGCAGGGCAACCACCGCACCTGGGCCGAAGCCGACATCGCCGAATGGACCGCCGCCAAGCTCGCCGAGCTGCAGGCCGAGTTCGCTGCGCTTGGCATTTGACGCCAATCCGGCTAATTGCGTTACATGAGTAACAAATTGCACCTCGTTTTCGGCGGCCGCGTCAAGGACCCGCGCGCGCTCGATTTCGAAGACCCCGCCAATCTCGATGTCGTCGGCATCTTCGACAACTATGACGATGCCGAAGCCGCGTGGCGCGCCAACGCGCAGCGCACCGTTGATGACGCCTGCATGAAATATGTGGTCGTGCATCTGCACCGGTTGCTGACTCCCGACGTTTAAAGGGCCTCCGGCGGGCAGGGCCTTGGCCCTGCACCCGATTGTTTGGGCGCGCGCACACGACGAATTTCCGGCCAGCGGATATCCCCGCCCCGGTCCATCGTTCTCGCATTGACCCCCACCGCCACGGTGGAGATAATCCTCTTCCCGATGACGGCGTCCTTGGG
>CALDHQ010000042.1 GCA_937894055.1 uncultured Polymorphobacter sp. | reverse complement strand
CGGTGTACAAGATGGCGATCGACTGGAAGGTCGCCTTCCCGCTGCACCCCGAATATCGCACGCTGCCGATGGTCTGGTACATCCCGCCGCTGTCGCCGATCCAGGCCGCTGCCGCATCGGGCGCCATCGCCGATGATCGCGGCATGCCCGATGTCGCGTCGCTGCGCATCCCGGTGCGCTACCTCGCCAACCTGCTGACGGCGGGCGAGGAAAAACCGGTGGTGTCGGCGCTCGAACGGATGCTCGCGATGCGCAGCTACATGCGCGCCAAGACCATCGACGGGGTCATCGACGAAGGCGTGGCGGCGCGCGTCGGGCTGACCCCGGCGAAAATCGAGGACATGTACCAGACGATGGCGATCGCCAATTACGAGGACCGCTTCGTCATCCCCACCGTCCACCGCGAAGTCGCGACCGATGCCTTCGAACTGCGCGGCAGCGGCGGTTTCAGCTTCGGCAATGCGGCGTCGGGCGGACGCAGCGAAGTCGGGCTGTTCGGCAAGGTCAAGCGCCGCGAGCCCAAGCCTGCTGCAGTTGAGGAGGCCTGACATGGCACGCACGTTCAAGGCGCTCGGGTTGCTGCTGAGCTATCCGTCAGCCGATATCGGCATGATCGCGCCCGACGCGGCACAGGTCATTGCCGACGAGGCACTGGTACCGGCGCGGCTCGCCGCACACATCACCGCACTGGCAGCCGAATTGGCGACCGCCGACCGCTTCGATCTGGAGGGGCGCTACCACCAGCTGTTCGACCGCAGCCGCGCGCTGTCGCTCAACCTGTACGAGCATGTCCATGGCGAAAGCCGCGACCGCGGCCAGGCGATGGTCGAACTGCTCGGCATCTATGATGCGCACGGCTTCGACCTCGCGGCGCGCGAATTACCCGATTTCCTGCCGGTGTTCTGCGAATTCCTGTCGCTGCTGCCGGTTGACGACGCGCGCGCGCTGCTTGGCGAGGCCGGGCATGTCATCGCCGCGATTGCCGAACGGCTCAAGAAGCGCCGCTCGCCGTATCAATGGCCGATGCATGCGCTGGCGCATCTGGCCGGCGAAGTCGATGCACGCGCCGTCGCGGCGATGCTGACCGAGGCCGAGGACGACCCCGACGACCTCGAAGCACTCGACCGCATCTGGGCCGAGGAGCCGGTGACATTTGGTCCCGGCGATGTCGGCTGTCCCAAGGCATCGGCGATGGTCGATGCGATGCACGAAGGAGCCCGGCCATGAGCCTGTGGATCAACCAGTTGCTGTTCGGGATTTACCCGTACATCGCGCTGACGGTGATGGTGCTCGGCTCGATCCTGCGCTTCGACCGCGAACAATATAGCTGGCGGTCGGGATCGAGCCAGTTGCTGCGCCGCAAGCAGCTGATGTGGGGGTCGAACCTGTTCCATTTCGGCGTGCTGTTCCTGCTGCTCGGCCACACCGTCGGGCTGCTGACGCCGCACAGCCTGTACAGCCATGTCATCACTGCCGAGGCCAAGCAGATGGTCGCCATCGTCGCCGGCTCGGTTGCCGGGCTTGCCTGTCTGGCGGGGGTCATCCTGCTGGCGCTGCGGCGCTTCGGTGATCCGCGCATCCGCAACACCTCGACCTTCGGCGACAACGCCATTCTGATCATCCTGCTCGTCCAGTTGCTGCTCGGGCTGCTGACGGTGCCGTTCAGCCTGGCGCACCATGATGCCACGGTGATGCTGCGGCTGTCGGCGTGGGCGCAGGGCATCTTCACTTTCGCGCCCGACAATGCCCGCCACATCCTCGGGCTCGAATGGCCGTTCCAGCTCCACCTGCTGCTCGGGCTGACGATCTTCCTGCTGTTCCCGTTCACCCGGCTGGTCCACATGCTGTCGGCGCCGGTGTGGTATCTCGGGCGGCGCGGCTGGCAGGTGGTGCGGACAGCGCGCCCGAACCTTGGCGCGGGGCGCGGCCGATGACCGCGACATCGACTTGCGGTGGCTGCGGCAGCGGCCCGCGTCCGGCGGCACTGCGCGGGCCGGCTGCGGCACCGGTGTTCGTCGACGGCATCGAGATTGACGAAGCCGACATCGCCGCCGAAGCGCAGAACCACGCCGCCGACAGCGGGCCGGCAGCGCGCGCTACCGCCGCACGCGCGCTGGTCATCCGCCACTTGCTGCTGGCGCGTGCTGCCGCCATCGGACTGGTGCCCGAACCCGAAACCGACGCCGACGGCCGCCGCGAAGTCGATGCCGAAGCATTGATCCGCCAGTTGCTGGCGCTGGAGGCCGAACCGGTGCAGCCCGGCCGCGACGAATGCCAGCGCTACTGGCGCACGCACCAGCTTGCGTTCACCGCACCGGCGATCTTCGAAGCCAGCCATATCCTGTTCGCCCCGGAGCCCGATATCGAAGCGGCGACAGCACGTGCCACCGCTGCGGTTGCCGAAGTCGGCAACAGCGAAACGGCGTTCCGGGCGCTCGCGCGGACAGCCTCGGCGTGTCCGTCGGGGGCGCTCGGCGGCGCCTTGGGTCAAGTCCGGCCTGGAGATCTTGCCCCCGAAGTCGAGGCCGCGCTGGTGGCGTTGTCGCCCGGGCACATTTCCGCCGTGCCCGTGGCGAGCCGCTTCGGCGTCCATATTATGCGCCTTGATCACCGCATCGCCCCGCAGGTCGTGCCGTTCGAAGCGGTCGAAGCGCGTATCCGCGACCGGCTGGCGGCGCGCGCCTGGACGACCGCCGCCGCGCGCTATGTCGCCGGGCTGGCGCGCGGCGCCAGGATCGAGGGTCTGGTGCTCGAGGCGCAAGCCGCATGACGGCCGCGGCCCGACCGCTTGACGGCATGACGCTCGGCGATCTGCTCGCCGGTGCGCGGCGTGAAGCCGGCGCCTTTGCCCAATGGCTGACGCAGGCAGATCCGGCGCTCGCGGCGCGCATCGCCAGCCAAAGCGCCCCCGATGAAGATCTGGCCGGCTTCGCCAGGTGCGCGGTCGCGAACTTCGGCATCGATGCCGAAGATGCCGACTGGTCGCACCTGATTTCCGCCGTGCGCGACGCGGCAGATCCTGCAGTCGCGGCGATTGGCGTCATGGTGCGCTGGCAGCTGGCGCAAACGCCGCCATGACCAGCACTGGCGCCCGCAAGCCGCCGCCGCGCGCCGACGCGACATCGGCCAGTCGTTGCGATGCGCCGATCGATCTTTTCTATGCGGCGCATTTGCGCCACCGGCGCGTTTGCGCGGCACTGGCTGTGGCGGCCGAAGCGCCCGTTCTGCCGGCAGACGAGTTGTGCGCACTTTCAATCGAGCTGGCGGATGACTTGCATCAGCTCGACTGCACCGAACAATTGCTGTTCGATTTGCTGCGCCGCCGCGCTGAGCCCGACGATGACATCACGCACGTTCTCGCTGCATTGGCGGCAGACCATGCAGCCGACCGCAAGCTGCTGGCCGACCTTGCTACGGCATTGCGATCCACACCCCAAGCCCGGTTGGCGGGCCACGCACTGGTCAAGCAGATCGAGCGTTTTGTCACGCGCAAGCTGCGTTCGATTGCGCTCGAAAATGCGGTTGTGCTGCCGATTGCCCGGCTGCGGCTGACCCGCGGGGACCTCGCGCTGCTTGCAGCCCGATTTGGCGAGCAGCCGTGCAACCACCAAGCCACGCCGCAGCACGGGCAATCAAACGGAGCCGGATGACAATGAATATCGCCAAGCATCATCCCGGGTCGGCGGGCTGCCTTTTGGCATTGCTGCTCGCGGCCAGCGCCGCGCAAGCCGCGCCCGCCGCCGACCCGCTGTTCAAGCCGCTGATCGACATGCGGCTGCGCTACGAAAACGTCGACCAGACGGGATTTGCCAACGAAGCCAATGCGCTGACGATGCGCGTGCGTGCCGGCGGCGACCTGCGCGTTGCCCCGGCGACGCGGATTCTGATCGAGGCCGAAGCGGTGCTCGGGCTGGTCAACGACTACAACAGCACGACCAACGGCAATCTGTTCTATCCGGTCGTCGCCGACCCGCAGAACATCGAAATCAACCGGCTGCAGATCCAGAACAAGTCGATCGCGAACACCACGCTCACCGCCGGGCGCCAGCGCATCAACCTCGATGACCAGCGCTTCGTCGGTGCGGTGGCGTTCCGCCAGTCCGAACAGACCTTCGACGCGGCGCGCATCGAAACCTCGCCGGTCAAGAACCTCAAGATCGACCTGACCTATGCGTGGAAGGACAACACGATCTTCGGCGTCGATTCGCCGATCGCGCACATCAACGGCAACAACGTCTTCGCCAATGTCGCCTATGCGACGCCGGTCGGCACGCTGACCGGCTTCGGTTACTGGGTCGATCAGGATGCCCCGACGCGGTTGCAGTTCTCCAGCGTCACCTACGGCGCGCGCTTTGCCGGCAAATACGCGTTCAGCAAGACCGCGAACGCCACTTACGCATTGTCCTACGCGCACCAGCAGCAGGCGTTCGACAACCCGTTCACCTACGATGCCGATTACTACCTCGCCGATGTCGGGCTGGGCTTCGGCGGCTTTGCCATCGGTGCCGGCTATGAAGTGCTGGGCGCCAGCAGCGGCAAGGCGTTCACCGCGTTCCAGACGCCGCTCGCGACGCTGCACAAGTTTCAGGGCTGGGCCGACAAGTTCCTGACGACGCCCGGCAACGGCGTTCGCGATGCCTATGCCTCGGCGGGCTACACCGTCACCAAGGTCGGGCCGTTCGCCAGTGTCAGCGCGCTCGCGGTCTATCACGACTTCAACTCCGACCGCGCCGGCCTCGATTACGGCAGCGAAATCGATCTCCAGTTGCTGGCGCGGTTCCAGAAGTACGTCCTGACGCTCAAATACGCCGACTACAACGCCGACAGCTTCGCCACCGACACCAGCAAGCTGTGGGTTTCGGTCGATTATGTCTTCTGATCGTCCCGCGTCAGTTGCTTGCCGGTCGCGTTGGCGGTCGCCGGCCCGCCAGCATCGGTCCATAATGTGCAGCAAATAGCAGGAAACCTGCCGCCCAGACGGTGCCCGCGATCGATGCCCCAAGCACATAGCCGAGCGGTGTAAACGGCAGCACCAGCCGCAGCACGGCACCGGCGAAAACCAGCGCGTAGATGATGACAGTCGGGCGATCCGCCGTCAGCGGCCGACCGACATGACCAAGGCTGGCACGTGTCATCACCGCAAGCGTCAACTGGCCAATTGCGCCCGCCGTCAGCGCGTGCAGCGCGCTCGCGCCCCCGAACAGCCCCGGCACGAAGACATTGGCCGCCAATATCGCCAAAGCCACGACAATCCAGCCGTAAGCGATGTGCAGAATCAGAACGAGCGGCTCGCTGCCGGTGCGCCAGCCCTGCCAGCGTAGCAAGCGGCCGAGATGCAGAGCTGCGGCGACTGCCAGCATCACCCCCGTTTGGGCAGCTTCCGGCCAACCGACCCACATGACCATCGCGACAATGGTCGCCCACAGCACCAGTTGGTCAAATCGGCCGAATGGCGCGGGTTCCGGGTGAAGCTTTTGCTTCTTCATCCAGTTGGTCGTGAACGACGGAATAATTCGACCGCCGATGAAGCTCATCAGCAACGTCAGCACCGCCAGCGCCAACCGCTTTCCGATACCGGGAGAGTGCGTCAGGGCGCCAAGCGCCTCGGCGTGCCAGCAAATGTTCGCAGCCGCAAACAGCGTCACCAGCCCCCACACCGGCAGGTTGCGCCAGTTTCGCCCGGCAACCACCTCGCGCCCGATCGTCAGCGCGAGCGCGATCAGAAACAGCGTATCGACTAGGCGACCCGCTGCCCCAGGGGCCGGCAACGCCATTGCCGTGCGGCCCGCAAACCACAGTCCGAACAGCAGCGCCAATGGCATCCCCATGACCGGCGCGCGCCCCGTCCAGTTCGGCACCGCCGTCAGCAGAAAGCCGGCAACAACCGCGCCGACAAAGCCGAAGATCATCTCGTGTGCGTGCCATGCCAACGCATCGCCGTCGGGCCCGAGCCCCATGCCATGTGCAAACGCCGCCATCCACAACGGCACCGCCAGCCCGGCAAACAGCGTCGCACCAAGGAAGAACGGCCGGAACCCGAAACTGAACAGCGCCGGCCCCGTATAGGCACGTCGCTTGGCGCCTGCATCGCGCGCGCTCAACGGATTTTCCCGACGTGGAAGTCACTGTATGCAGGCGGCGCGTTGCCGCTGTAGTTGCTGCGCGCGCATGCCGAGCTTGGCTGAGGCACGCCGCTTGCGCCTTTGGTGCCGCGCTGGCCTGATCTGTTGCTGTACATGCCGCCAGCCTAGGCGCGCGCAATGTCATTGCGACTGATATTCATCAATGGTCCGGTTGTTTCGCTTGGTGCCAGCCGACATGCAGTCGAAGCGTCGCATAAACTGGCGACAGTTCAGGATAGCAGCGCAGAACCATTCCAATAACTGCTGGTGCCCGCAAAAGCCGTCGGCGCCGTGAAAAGCGGACTTACCGCTTTCGGCGTCGACTTGGAGGCAGTTAAATGACCGCAATCGGGCGCGTTGCTGCCCGGCAGCTTTGGCCCGTCGCTACCGGCCTAGACTACCAAACCCCGGTGAAGCGAAGGGGTGGGGACGGAAATTTCCCAATGATTGCAGTGCCCAGTTTTGTCACGTGTGGGGCACCATTTCCTCTTCCCTGGTCACTCAGGCCCGCAAAGCAACGCGCTTTGCGGCAGCGCGGCGGATGCCGGCGCGATCAGCTTTGCTTGCGGCCGCCGCCGAAGGTGGCGAGCAGGGCCGGGCCGACGCCGAGGATGACCGGGAACACCGTCGTGAAGCTTTCG
>CALDHQ010000041.1 GCA_937894055.1 uncultured Polymorphobacter sp. | reverse complement strand
AGCTCAACGACTACATCCTGTCCAAGGGCTTCCAGCTGTTCCCGTCATCGACCGCTGCCAAGGGCGCCAAGGACAAGGACCGCAAGGCTCAGGACAAGCCGACCCTGGAACAGGTGGTGTTCGCCAACGTGTTCAAGGGCGAGCACTGGTAACGGCGAGCGGATCGCTAGCGCAGCGCCAGCCAGCCCAGCAGGCCCAGCCGGTAGTTGCCGGTGACCACCACCGCGACGACGTCGCCGAGCTGCACAGCGAGCTCGCACGATCCGGCCTTGGCCTCGATGCCCGTCCACCCGCGCGCCTCGAGCACCTCGCGCACGGTCATGCCATCGAGGTCCGCGAAGGCATCGGGTCGCAGCTTGGTCACCGTCGCGCTCACCGTTCAGCCCGCCTTCTCGGCCCGGGCCGCGCGCTTGCCCTTGATCTGCGTCACCTTCTCGGTGCTGGCGCCCTTCGCGCCGCTGAGGTCGCCGAGCGTCACCGGGGCGTCGTTGCCGACCTTGAAGCCGATCTCGAGCACGCCGAGGCGGTGCTCGGGGTCGAGATTGGCAATGGGTTCATCAAGCAACAGTAATTCAGGTCGCGCTACCAGCGCGCGCGCCAACAGCACCCGCGCACGCTCGCCGGTCGAAAGCGACTGGACATCGCGGTCGGCAAATCTACTCGCATCGACCGCCGCGAGCGCGGCGTCGATTGCGGCTTCGTCGCGCATGCCCAGCGGCATCAACCCGAGCGCCACGATGTCGCGACCACGCATCGGCCAGACCGTACCGCGATCCGCGGGCAACCATGCCAGCCGCCGCGCCCGCAGCCGCGCGGGCATGTCGGTGAGCGCCATGCCTTCAATGCGCACGGTGCCGGGCCCCATTGTAAGCCCGGCCAGGGCGCGCAGCAGCGTCGTCTTGCCAGCGCCGTTGGGTCCGACCAGCCCGACAAGTTCGCCCGCCGCGACGCTGAACGACAGCGGCGCCAATATGGGCGGGCGCGCGAGGTCGTTGACGTCCAGCATCATGGCTCGATCACCTCGCGCTGGCGGACGATCAGCCACAGGAAGAACGGCGCGCCGATCAGCGCGGTGACGACGCCAAGCTTGAGGTCATGCCCCGCCACCGGCAACCGGACGACCAGGTCGGCAGCGCACAGCAGCGCCGCGCCCGCCAGCGCGCTCGGCATCAGCGCCGCGCCAGGGCGGCCACCGACGCGCGGCCGCACCAGATGCGGCACCACCAACCCGATGAAGCCGATCGACCCGGCGACCGCGACACCTGCACCGACAGCGAGCGCGGTGCCGACGACAATACGCAGGCGCAGCCGCGCGACATCGACGCCGAGGCTGGCCGCAACGTCTTCGCCCAGCGCCAGCGCATCGAGCCCGCGTCGTCCAGATATTACCAAAGCGCAACCGATGAAGAGCGGCGGCAGCGCCACCGCGACATGCAGCAGGCTGCGGTCGGCGAGGCTGCCGAGCAACCAGAACAGCACGTCGTAGAGCGCATAGGGCGACGGCGCGAGGCTGAGCGCGAGGTTGGTCAGGGCGCCGCCGAGCGCCGAAATCGCCACACCCGCGAGCAGCAAGGTCGCCGTCGAGGCCCCGCCGCGCGACAGCAACAGCAATAGCCCAAGCGCCGCGAGCGCACCGGCGATGCCGCCGAACGCCATCGCCAGCGTTCCGGCGATGCCGAAGGTGTAGGCGACAATCACCGCGCCAAGCGCTGCGCCGGTGCTTGGGCCGAGCACGTCGGGCGAGGCGAGGGGGTTGCGCAGCAGGCCCTGCATCGCGGCGCCGGTCAGCCCGAGCGATCCGCCGATCACCAGCGCCAGCAGCGCGCGCGGCAATCGCAACTCGATCAGGATTGCGCGCGCCGCTTCGGGAGAATGCTGCCACAGCGCCAGCATTCCGGCCGGGTCCCAGCACAGCGAAGCGGTCGCCAGCAGAAGCGCCAGCGCGGCGAGCGAGAGGTTGAGGCGGGTCATTGCAGCTTTGCCCGTAGCCGCGCGATTTCCGGCGCCACCAGTGGGCCCATACAGGTCCAGGGCCGACCATCGACGGTGATGGTACGCGTCGTCGCGGGCAGCGCCCTGAGCGCCGGATGCTGCAGCCAGCTCTGGCCGAGCGACGTCTGACTGCTGCGATACTGCGTCTGCACGATGACTTGCGGCGGCTCGGCGAGCAGGCGTTCGAGGCTGACCTGACCGGCAGGCACATCCTGTTGCACCAGCCCGGCGTGGCGCAGCAGCTGCGCACCGACACCGTCCGCGCCCGCGGTCGTGCCACCGCCACCGAGCAGCAGCGCGGACCGGGTGGATGCAGGTGTTGCGCCCAATGCGGCATCGAATTGGGCAATCAGTGCAGTGCCGGCGGCATTGCGCCCCAGTGCCGCGGCGACACTGGCGATGTTGCGCCGGATATCGGCGACGCTTTGCGGCGGCGGCACATCGACAACGCGCAGTTTGAGCCGCGTCGCCAGTTCGCGCGCATAGCGGTCGCTGCCGCCGCCGGTGAACACCAGATCGGGCGCCAGCGCGACGACCGAATCGAGCCGCCCGTTGTTGGTCGGCAGGCCGCGCGCGCGGGGTGCCAGCGCGGTCTCGTTGCTGTCAGCGCCGAGGAAGCTGACCGACGCCAGCTGCCCCGGCGCCGCGAGCAGCAGCACCAGTTCATCAGTGCACAGGTTGAGCGAGACAACACGCGTCGGTGCGGCAACGGCAGCACCGCTCCACACCAACGCTGCTGCCGCCAATGCCCGCATCATTTGCCCCAGTTGAGCCGCACGCCGGCAAATGCGCCGAAGCCGCGCGTTCGGTAGCCGACAACATCCTGATACCGCACATCGCCGGCGTTTTCGATGCGGGCGGTCAGCGCGATGGCGTCGTTGATGCGGTACGATCCCGCCAGGGTCACCAGCGTATAGGCGGGCAGGGTGACGCGCGTGAAGGTCGCGAAGTCGGTATCATAGCGTTCACCGACAAACGCTGCTGCGACCGATGCCGTCCAGGCGCCCTTGGCGACCTGTGCCGACAACGAACCGCTGTTCTTGGGGCGTCGCAGTTCGCGCGACGCCAACCCGTTTGCCAGCTGCTGCTCGGTCGCATCGAGATAGGCGTAGGTGCCGGCGATTTCGAGCCAGTCGGTCGGGTTCAGCGTGGCGGACAGCTCAAGCCCCTGACGCTGGCTGGTGCCGCTGGCGTTGGCGACGCCGGCGAGGCCGGTGGCAAAGTCATAGGTGGAGACGATTTCGTTGGTCAGATTGGTCTTGAACCACGTCACATCGACGGCGAACGTCTGTGATTTCCAGCCGATACCGGCGTCCCAGCCCTGCGATGTTTCCGGAATGAGGTCGGGATTGCCGATGAAGAACGCCGGGAAATAGCCATACAGGTCGAAGAAGCTCGGATCCGACACGCCCTCGCCAAAGCTGGCATGCGCGCGAAACCCCTGCGGCAGTGCCAGCGCGGCGGTGGCGCGGAACGTCGTGGTGTTGGCGTACTGGCTGTTGATGTCGTGGCGCACACTGCCGCTGGCCGAAAAGATCTGCGCATAGGTCAGCCGGTAGTCGGCAATCAGGCTGGTCTGGTCGCGCGACCGGTCCTGGTTCGACAGCGCCAGTGGATCGACATCGGTACTAGTGAAGGTCTGACGCTCATATTCCACCGCACCGGTCAGCACATGACTGAAGTCGCCGCTCTGCAGGCTGCCCGTCGTCTGATAGGCCAGCTTGCCGATCGAGCCGTCGCTCTGGTTGAGGAACGCACGGTCGTCGTAGTTCGTGTTGCGGGTGTCGTTGAGCACCGCTTCGACCTGTTGTGACCAGCGGCCGTCATACAGGTCGAGCCGCGCATAGCCGCGCAGCGCAAAGGCTTCGGCGCTGCTCGACAGCGGCGCATCGGCCGATTGCCCGATGCTATAGTCGAAGTCGTCGAAGTTGGTGGTTGCCGACACATAGCGTGCGATCAAGCCGACCTCGCTGCTGGGGGAGGGGTGGTAGACGCCCTTGCCGGTCGCGGTGAAGTTGTGGAAGCCGTCGTTGTCGCCGCCCTGCACCGCTGAGTTGTCGATGCCGGTGCTGCTGAGATACGCGGCTTGCGCAGTAACGCCGCCCTGGTCGGTGCCCCAGTTGCCGCCGCCGGCGAGGTTCCAGGTGCCGAACGACCCGGCCTCGGCCTTGCCGAACAATGCGGTGCCCGCAGTCGGGGTGCGGGTGATGACGTTGACGACACCCCCGATGGCTTCCGACCCCCACAGCGCCGACTGCGGGCCGCGCAGCACCTCGACCTTGTCGAGCCCGTCGGCGAGCAGCGTCTCCCAGCGGAATTCGCCGCCCGATGCCGGGTCGTTGGCCTTGATGCCGTCGATGAACGTCAAGGTCTGGTTGGCTTCGGCGCCGCGGATGCGGACCTGCGTCTGCGCCCCCAATGGCCCGGTCGAGGCGACCGAAACCGATGGCACCAGCCGCAGATAATCGGCGGCCAGCGGCAAGTCGAATGCGGTCAGGGTGGTGCGGTCGATCACCGAAATCGAGGCACCCGACAAGTCGAGCGCCACCGGTGTGCGCGACGCCGTGACGACGATAGATGGATCTGCGGTTGACGCAGCAAGAGCAAGCAAAAGCAATGACATATTCTTCTCCGTTGCGTCATCGCCTGAAGCGAGAACGCGGTTGCGACATTGTCGTCGCAACGGAGAAAGCCGGACTTGGCCTGCTCGCCGCACACCATTGGCTGGACCCGGCCGGGGTGTAGACGACGCGATGGCAGGTTTCCTGACTTCACGGGTCGACACCTTCGCACCGCCTTCCCAGGGAATGCACCCCAGTGGCCTATTCGTGCTCGGCTCGCCGTTTACAGTTGCGGGCACAGCGCCGGATTCGCACCGGCTTCCCTCTTAGCCACCGTCTCCGGTGGCACCATCTGCGGCGGTGGGTAGAATGAATTGGCGCCTCGTTGCAAGCCGTGACTGCTCGACAAGCGCGGCTTTGCCCGCCAAGAAGGCAAAAAACGGCCTTGGGAGAAGCAGGATGCGGGCAGTTGTACGGCGTGGCAAAACGCTGGTGGTCGATGACATGGCGGTGCCGACTCCGGCGACGGGGCAGGTGCTGGTGAAGACCTTGGCCTGCGGCATTTGCGGGTCGGACCTGCACGCGCTGCACCATGCCGAGGCACTGGCCGATATGGCGCGACGCAGCGGTGGCGGCGGCGATGTCATGGACCCGTCCAAAGACATTGTTTTCGGCCATGAATTCTGCGCCGAGATTCTCGAACACGGCATCGGCAACACCAAGACGCTCAAGGCCGGGACGCGTGTCGTCTCGGTGCCGGTGCTGCTGGGGCCCACCGGTGCCGAATCGGTGGGCTATTCGAACCGGATACCCGGTGGTTTCGCCGAAAACATGCTGCTCAGCGAAGCGATGCTCCTTGAAGTCCCCAATGGACTGTCGAGCACCGCCGCCGCGCTGACCGAGCCGCTCGCCGTCGGGCTGCACGCGGTCAATCTGGCGAACCTCGAAACCGCCGGTGTCGCCGTTGTCATCGGTTGCGGGCCGGTCGGGCTGGCGGTGATCGCGGCATTGAAGGCGCGTGGGTTCGGACCGGTGCTCGCCGCCGATTTCTCGCCCAAGCGCCGCGCCAGCGCCGAAGCCATTGGCGCCGACATCGTCATCGATCCGGCGGTCACTTCGCCCTATTCGCGCTGGAGTGACTTCGGCGTGCCCGCCAACGCCGGCGAACGCGGCATGGTCGCGATGATGGGCGGGGTGCCCAAGAATGCGGTGATCTTCGAATGCGTCGGTGTGCCGGGGATGGTGCAAAAACTCATCGAGGGCGCGCCCAATTCGGCGCAGATCATCATCGTCGGTGTCTGCATGGAAACCGACCGCTTCGAGCCGGCGCTGGCGATCGTCAAGCATCTCGATCTGCGTTTTGCCTTTGCCTATACCCCCGATGAATATGCGCAATGTCTGCACTACCTTGCCGAAGGTGCGGTAAATGCTGATCATTTCATCACCGGCACTGTCGATCTCGCGGGCACAGCGGGGGCATTTGAAACGCTCGCCAAGCCCGATGCGCATATCAAGATCATCGTCGAGCCCGGCCGTTAAATTCGCCAACAAGGACTACTCATGTCATTCAAAGCCGTGCTCTGGGATTTCGGCGGGGTCATCACCAGCTCGCCGTTCGATGCGTTCAACGCCTATGAGCGCGAACGCGGGCTACCCGAAAATCTGATCCGCCGCATCAATGCAACCGACCCCGACGTCAACGCCTGGGCGAAGTTCGAACGCAACGAAATCGGCGGCGCCGAATTCGACGAACTGTTCGCCACTGAAGCCGCCAAAGCCGGCTTCGACGTACGTGGCGCCGATGTCATCGCGCTGCTGTCGGGCACGGTGCGGCCGCGGATGGTCGCGGCGCTCGATGCCTGCAAGACGGCGGGGTTCAGGCTCGGCTGCATCACCAACAATGCGCAGGTCGGCCACGGCGCCGGCATGTCGACCAACGAAACCCGCGCCGCGCAAATGGCCGATGCGATGTCGCGCTTCGAACACGTCATCGAAAGCTCGAAATCGGGCATCCGCAAGCCCGATCCGCGCATCTACCTGATGATGTGCGAGGCCATCGGCGTGAAGCCTGATGCCTGCGTCTATCTCGACGATCTCGGCATCAACCTGAAGCCTGCACGTGAGCTGGGCATGACCACGATCAAGGTGACGTCCGAGCAGCAACTTCTGGACGATCTTTCGCGGGCCGTCGGCATCGCCTTCT
>CALDHQ010000040.1 GCA_937894055.1 uncultured Polymorphobacter sp. | reverse complement strand
GCCAATGACATGAAGGCCGCCATTGCCGCGTTTGTCGCCGCAGCCGAACGCCATGTCGCGCGCGGCAGCCCGGGCACGCTGTCGCTGATCATCACCGGCGACGAGGAAGGCCCGGCGACGCACGGCACCGCCGACCTGCTGACCTGGATGGCGGTGCGCGGCTTCGATCCCGATGCCTGCCTCGTCGGCGAGCCGACATCGAACCAGCTGCTCGGCGACATGGTCAAGATCGGCCGGCGCGGCTCGGTCAACGCGTGGATTACCGTCAACGGCGCGCAAGGCCATGTCGCCTATCCGGCGCGCGCCGACAATCCGATCACGCGGCTGGTGGCGATCCTCGCCGAATTGAAGGCGCGGCCGCTCGATAACGGCACCGACTGGTTTCAGGCATCGAACCTCGAGGTCACCGACATCAACGTCGGCAACCCCGCGACCAATGTCATTCCGGCGCGTGCCACGGCGCGCATCAACATCCGCTTCAATGACCGGCAGCGCGGCGTGGAACTGGAGAACTGGATCCGCGATACCGTCGAGCGCCATGCGCCGGCGGCCGAGGTGGTGGTGAAGATTTCGGGCGAGGCATTTCTGACGCCGCCGGGGCCATTGTCGGACATGGTCGATTTTGCCGTCCAGCGCGTCACCGGGCGCACGCCCGAGCTATCGACCACCGGCGGCACGTCGGACGCACGTTTCATCCGCAGCGTCTGCCCGGTCGTCGAGTTCGGGCTGGTCGGCAGCACCATGCACCAGGTCGATGAAATGGTGCCGGTCGCCGACATCGCGGCGCTGACCGATATCTATGACCTGGTGCTGCAGCAGTTTTTCAAAAGCGGAGACGCGGCATGATTACCGTTACCCGGTTGCGCAATGACGCGATGGCGCACCGCGTCGATGCGGGCGGGCACAGCTTTGTCGTCGATATTCCGGTGGCTGACGGCGGCGGTGACGAAGGCCCCGATCCGCATGACCTGTATGATGCGGCGCTCGGCGCCTGCAAGGCGACGACGATGGTGTGGTACGCCAATCGCAAGGGGCTGGCGCTGCGCGACGTCGAGGTGACGGTGGAGCGCGATGCGTCGCAGGAGCGCGCTGGCGTTTACAAACTGGCGGTGCGGATCCGGATTGACGGCGATTTGACCGAGGCCGAGCGCGTGCAGCTGCTGGGGGCGGCGCAGAAGTGCCCGATCCACAAGCTGATGACAGCGGTCGAGACGGTGGTGACGACCGAGCTGGTTTGAGCTGCGGGCGGTCGAGGAAGAGGCCGCTGCGCGGCGGGTTAAGTTAAGCAAGAAAGAGCGTGGCGAAGCCACGCCGTCGGACGGGTTCGTCGGCTTTGCCTCCGCCCCGCCGGCCGCGCGTTTCGCGAGTCCGCGCCGAAGCCGAAATTCGCGAAGGGCAAATTTCGACTTCGGCGCTGGCCGCTCAGTGCGCTACTTGGCCAGATAAAGCTGCGTCACCATCGCATACAGCATCGGGAAGCTCAGCACGAAGTTGGTGCGCGAGAAGATCATCGCGGTGGTGGCCGACTTCGCCTTGGTGTCAGCGTCAGCTTCGACGATGCCGAGTGCGCGCTTCTGGTTCGGCCAGATGATGAACCAGACGTTGAACGCCATGATCAGGCCGAGGATCATGCCGACGCCGATGACCTTGAAGCCCGGCTGCAGCGTGAAGGCTTCGTGCAGATAGCCCTTGAGCCAAGCGACGATCAGCCCGGTGATGACAGTGCCGAGTGCGGCCCAGCGGAACCAGAACAGCGCGGCGGGCGCGATGTGCTTGCCGATGGCCGGCTTCAGTTCGGCGGGAATCTTCGGCATCGTCGGGATCTGCACGAAGTTGAAATAATACAACAGGCCGATCCACAGAATGCCGTTGAGCACGTGGAAAAACACCATCCACGGCGTCAGATAGTCGCCGCCCATGTCGGCCGCGTGCAGCCCGAACATCGCGAGCAGCAGCAGCACCGCGCCGATGACCAGCGCGTAGTGAAAATTACCGAGAATCTTGGCCATGCATCCGCACCCCTTTTGTGAATGATGCGCAGTCTTAACGCAGCTAGGGCACAGTTGGTAGCATCAAACGCAAAATGCGCCGCCGGCAGGGGAACCGGCGGCGCAAGAGGCGCCTGACCGCAGCGGTGCGGCCAGTCGGGGGGGGTCGTTAAGCGGTGACGGTCTTGAGGTGGCGGCGGCGCATCGCCGAGCCCACGAGGCCGAAGCCGGCAATCATCATCGCCCAGCTGGCGGGTTCGGGAACTGCAGCGTTCGACAGGAAGAACAGCTGGCCGCCTTCGACGAGGCTGTTGTTGCCGAGGCTGACGCTGTGCGCCTGCACGTCACCGATGAACAGCGCGCCGGTGTCGGCATAACCGAACAGCTTCGAGACATCGAGGATGCCCGAGCTTTCCCAGTTGCCGAAGTCACCCGGCAGGCTGTCGGTCTGCCCGAGCGAGGTCGCACGGTTGATCGTCGCGACGGTGGTCACGCTGCCATCGAGTTCGAGCTTGAGCACGCTGGCTTCGCGCGGGTTGGCACCGATGGCACCGGCCCAGTTCGCCGAACGGTCTTCCTGCACCAGCAGCGTGTCGGCATCGGCCCAGTCGAGGTTGTCGGGGCTGCGCAGCGCATGCGTCGCGTCGGCGTTGCCGTTGTAGACGATCGTCGTCGTGGTATCGGCCGGGTTGCCACGGCCATCGAAGCTGATGTCCATCGTGTAGACCATGCCCCAGGTGTCGGCACCGCCGTCGAAACCCGACGCGCCGGTCGAGGCGAATGCTACGGTCGTGCCGTTGGCGTTGGTCGCGACGTCTTCGGGACGCGAGAAGCTGAAAGCACCGAGCGCATCGGCTTCGTTCTGCAGTGTCGCGGCAAGCGCATAGCCCTGTGCGTCATAGCCGGCAGTGCCGGCCTTGCTGGCGTCCTTGACGGTCAGCTTGACCCAGCTGCCCCCGTTCGACGTGCCGTTGCCGCCGTTGAATTCGGCCGGCGAGTTGACGCCGGCAGCATTGGCCTTCCATGCGAAGACTTCGCCGCCGGCAAGGCCGTTGCGTTCGAGGAAGCTGGCGCCCGGCGCAGTGCTTTTGGTGCCGACATACATCAGCATTGCCGAGCCGTTGGTGTCGTCGCTGACCAGGAACGCGACCTTGTCGCTGGTGCCGGTATCGATCTGCGCGGCGTTTTCCCAAGAGCCATAGCCCATGTCGGCAACCGCGTAGAGCTTGTTGGTCGCGGTATCGAGCGCATACATCGTGCCGTTGCCGGCTTCTTCGCCGGTCAGGTGGATGCGGTCGACAATGCCGCGGCCGGCGCCATAGGCGTTGGCTTCGGCAGTGCCGGCCGAGCACAGGCGGTTGAGCGCGCCGAAGGTCAGCTGCGTGCTGCTGCTGACCACGTTGCCGCTGCGGTCGTGGATGCTGGTGTAGGCGAGGCCGCTGCCGACGACCGAGCGCGAATATTTGTCGATGTCGAAATAGCTGATGCGCGAACCGGCGAGGCTGGTGCCGTTGGCGAGCGCATAGTTGGTGCCGCGGTTGTTGGCGACTTCGTGGTTGACCAGAACGCGGACGGTGTCCTTGTTGAGCGCATAGGCGCCGATGCCATCGGGGATGCCGATCGGGGTATAGCCGCCGATGGTTTCGCCGACGGTGAAGATCGACTGATAGACATAGCCGTTCTTGCCATCGGCCATGTTGGCGCCGGCGGTGACGAAACCGGCGGCGCCGGCATTGGTGGCGATCGAGGCGATGGCGAGCGCGGTGAGCGCACTGGCCGTTTTCAAGCGAATCATGGTGGAGCTCCCTGGGTTGACGATGTTGACCCAGGGGCACTAGCGGCAGCGTGTGACTGCCACGCTGCGCTATGGTGAAGCTAAGGTTACAACAGGGGCGTCAGCCCAGCCCCATCAGCGCCAGCACTTCCTTGCGCGAGCGTTCGTCTTCGCGGAACACGCCCATCATGCGGCTGGTGGTCATGGTGACGCCGCTGGTCAGCACGCCGCGCGCGCTCATGCAGGCGTGTGTGGCCTCGATGACGACGGCGACACCGCGCGGCTCGAGATGCAGCTGGATACAATCGGCGACTTCGGCGGTCAGCCGCTCCTGCACCTGCAAGCGGCGGGCATAGCCGTGCAGCACGCGCGCCAATTTGGAAATACCGACGACGCGGTCCTTGGGCAGATAGGCGATGTGCGCCTTGCCGATGATCGGCGCCATGTGATGTTCGCAGTGCGACTGGAACGGAATGTCGCGCAGCAGCACGATTTCGTCATAGCCGCCGACTTCGCCGAAGGTGCGGCTGAGGTGGGTGCCGGGGTCCTCCAGATAGCCGCGGTAATATTCGCGGAAAGCGCGAGCGACGCGTGCCGGCGTATCGATCAGCCCCTCGCGTTCGGGGTCGTCACCGGCCCAGCGCAACAGCTCGCGGACGGCTTCCTCGGCACGTTCCTGCGGAATCGGGAAATGCGCATGGACATGGGCGGGCAGTTCGGAATCATTGTCGTGATCGTGGTCCATGTGGCTCCCCATAGCATGAGCATTGCAGTCATTGCGGAGCCGATGTCGGACTTGCGGCGGCCCAGCGCAACCCTGTGTCGATGTCGCAGTCCCGGGCGATTTGGTTATTGTATCCAGAAAGCCGTTGAGCCGCACTAAGTCGGTTGCGGCGCAACTCCGCTAAAAAGGCATTTTAAAACAGCTATTTATATCAAATACGCTGTTTGGAGACCGGCGAAGCGCCGCCGGAGCCTATGCGCGGTCAACACCGACATTTTTGCCACACTTGGCCAAATTGTATCCAAAATCGCCGAATCCGCGTGCACTTTGCTTGACACCGGCGCGGCCACATACGCCAATGTTGCCCTGCTTGAGACGCCCGAACGTCGCGGCGCTTGCACGAAAAGGGGACATTCGATGCGCATCACCTCCAGCCATCTCGCCGGTACCGCACTTGCACTCGTGCTGACGGCGTTCGCCGCCGTACCCGCTGCCGCGCAGGACGCCGGCGGCGACATCGTCGTCACCGCCCGCCGCGTCTCGGAAAACCTGCTCGACGTGCCGATGTCGGTCGGCGTGCTGACGTCCGAAACCATCACCAGCGCCAACATCGTTGATACGCAGCAGGCGGTGAAGTTCATCCCCGGCGTCACCATCGTCACCGGCACCGCCGAAGTCGGCGACACGCAGGTCAACATCCGCGGCGTCAATGGCTCGCGCGATGCCGAATCGAACGTCGCGCTGGTTGTCGACGGCGTCCAGATCAACAACATCAACTTCCTCAACATGCCGATGGGCACGCTGACGCAGTTCGAAGTCGTCAAGGGGCCGCAGGGCGCCTATTACGGCCGCAACGCCACCGCCGGCGCGATCAACATCACCACCGCCAAGCCCGGCAAGGAACTCGGCGGCTCGGCACAGGTCGGCGTCGCCAACCACGGCACCTTCACCGGCCGCGCCGAAGTGTCGGTGCCGCTGTCGCCCGACACCGGCTTCCTGGTCAACGGCTTCTACCGCAACTCGAACGGCTTCTTCCAGAACGACGGGCCGATCATCGGGCCCGGCGCCAACACCATCGACAACTATGACGGCGGCAACATCAATGTCCGCTTTGTCAGCCAGATCAACGACAAGCTCGAGATCGACATCAAGGGCGGCTACAGCTCGCTGACGTCGGGTTCGATCAACTACAACGTCGTGTTCAACCTGCCGAACTTCGCCGGCATCAACCCGGCGTTCAACCTCGATGTCAACGATCAGGACTTCTACTACGATTCGAACTACGCGACCTGGGGCAAGCAGACCGCGTGGATCGGGTCGGCCAAGGCGACCTATGACCTCGACTTCGCCAGCCTCGTCGGCGCGATTGCCTACACCAGCTCGGACGCGCAGCTTGCCGCCGACGGCACCGTCGCGGCGTTCGGCTTCTTCAACGGCACCTCGCAGTGCCAGGCCACCGTCGCCAGCCTCCACGCGCAGGGCTACACGCCGCAGGCACCGCAGACGCTGGGTTCAGTGCCGACCAACGTGCTGTTCGACCCCAATGGCTCGCTGCTCAGCGCGTTCGGCGCCACGACCTGCGACGGCACCCAGTATCAGAAGCGCACCGAAAACGATTTCTCGATCGATGTGCGGATGATTTCGAACAGCACCGGCGCGTTCAAATGGACCGCGGGCGGCACCTATCTCAACATCAACCGCAACACCGGCGTCAACGTCGGCTGGGACAAGGGGCTGGGCATCAGCCACAACCTCTACAATGACCAGACCAGCACCAACCCGACCGAGCAGCTGTCGAACGACGAATTCACCACCAACGCCTTCGCGCTGTTCGGCACCGTCGACTGGGAATTCGCGCACAATGTCACGCTGGCGGTGGCGCTGCGCTATGACAATGAAAGCCGCGACGTCCACAACCTCGTCGATCCGGCATGGCGCAACCAGTGGATCAACGGTGGCAACCAGCCGCTCAACCCCGGCCTGATCTTTGGCCCGCTGGTCGACAAATCGCAGACCTATGACAAATTGCAGCCGAAGATCAGCCTGACCTGGAACGCCAGCGACGACTGGACGGTCTATGGCAACTGGGGCATCGGCTGGAAGGCCGGCGGCTTCAACAACCAGGGCTCGAAGGCGACGATCGACGCAGCGTTCAACAACCCGCTGATCAACGCCGGGCTCAACATCTATGATGATTACCAGCCCGAAACCTCGAGCGCGTTCGAAGTCGGCGTCAAGGGCCAGGCACTCGATGGCCGGCTGACGCTGACCGCCGCGGGCTATATCAACAACGTCACCGACATGCAGTTCTTCGAATTCTTCGTCGGCAGCTTCGGCATCCTGCGCGTCGTGTCGAACATCGACAAGGTCAACATCAAGGGCTTCGAAGCCGGCGCGACCTTCAAGATCCTGCCCGGCTGGTCGATGTATGCCGGCGGCAACTACAACGACTCCGAAATCACCGAAAACAACGCGCGCCCGCGCACTGTCGGCGGCAAGTCGCCGTACACGTCGCTGTACACCATCAACGCCGGCACCGACTGGAACGTGCCGGTCAACGACAAGTTCAACTTCGTCGGCCGCGCCGACCTGCGCGTCACCGGCCCGACGTGGTTCTCGACGGCGCAGACCGCCGACTATGCGACGGTGTTCAACGCCATCCTGCCGCTCGCCGGGCTGCCGGCGTTCCTGGGTACCGCGAACTACACCAACTCCGAACGCGACACCTTCACCACCGTCGATGTCCGCGCCGGCTTCACCTATGGCGACGCGTGGCGCGTCGAAGGCTGGGCGACCAACCTGTTCAACGCACACACCATCGCAGAGGTCCTGCCCGCCCCCGAGTTCGGCGGCAGCTTCGCCTCGCCGGGCGCGCGCCAGGCCTTCGGCCTCGACGTGACGTTCAGCTTCTGACGCTGGCGGCGCCTCCCCCGCCGGGGAGGCGCCGGCCCATACGCGCCGGGCTTTGACTTCGCTGCGCCTGCGCCATACCAGCGTTGCAGCCGCCCCTCGGCGTCGAGCCTGAAGCAGACCTAACCATCGGGAACCCGGCCATGTCGCGCGCATCCGATTCAGCCTATGAAACGATCCGCGGCCGCATCGCCAACGGTACGCTGGCGCCCGGCGCACCGCTGCGCGAGGAAGACCTCGCCGAAATCTGCGGCGTCTCGCGCACCCCCGTCCGCGAAGCGCTGCGACGTTTGGAGGCCGAACTGTTCGTCCGCCGCGACCAGGGCAGCCGCGCCTTCGTCGCCGACTGGACCGCCGATGACGTCGGTGAAATGTTCGCGCTGCGTGCCCTGCTCGAAGCGCATGCCGCCGCGCGCGCCGCCACGCGCATCACCCCCGACGAGCTCGATGCGCTGCGCGACGTCAACACCCAGCTGATCGCCGCTATCGATGCCCCCGGCGGGCCCGACGTCGCTGGCTTCCTGGCCAGCAACCGCGACTTCCACGATCGCGTCATCGCCGCCGCCGCCTCCCCGCGCCTTGCCGCCATGCTCGCGCAGCTCATCGAACAACCCGTCGTCCGCCGTACCGCGCGCCTGTACGACCGCGCCCAGCTCGGCCGCAGCGCCGCCGAGCACGGCGAGCTGCTGGCAGCGTTCGCGCGCGCTGACAGCGACTGGGCGCGTGCGGTGATGACGGGGCATATCCGGCGGGCGTTGCATGCGTTTGCAGACCGGAAGGATTAAGGGCCTCCGGCGGGCAGGCCTGAGGCCTGCACCCAATTGAAGAGCGCCAAACAAATGGGTGCAGGCCTCAGGCCTGCCCGCCGGAGGCACTAAAGAAGCTCTCCCAACCCCAGCAACCGGCTCGCCGCCCGCCGCGCAAAGCGCAGCGTCTCAGATTTGCGGCGTGCGGCGTTCATTGGCACCCAGGCGGCGTCGCGCAGTGCGGCAGCTTCCCAGCGGTCGGCGACCAGCAGCCCGGCGCGGTTGGGCTGGAACCAGGGTTCATCGAACGGTGCTTGCGGAAAGCCGAGCGGCACCGCCCAGAAGTAGCGGTCGCAATGGTCGAGATACTCGGGCCATTTGAGGTCGCCGCGCAGGTCGGCCATCGACACTTTGATCTCGACAAGCGTGATGCGGCCGTCGGCGCCGAGGCCGAGGACGTCGGCGCGGCGATTGTTGTTCAGCGGGACTTCGGTGAGCGTCGCGATGTTGTGGTCGTAGAACCAGCGCGCGACGCCACGCGCGACGTCTTGCGCGGTGAGGATGTCGGGGGGGGTGCTCGCCATAGGGCGAGGATAGTGGAACAAGGGGGGAACGGGAAGCCGTTTAGGAAGGAAGTAAGGGCGTCGTGGCAAAGCCACGCCGTCGGACGGGTTCGGGCGGGGTTTCCGCCCGC
>CALDHQ010000039.1 GCA_937894055.1 uncultured Polymorphobacter sp. | reverse complement strand
TTCTTCCCGGTTGACACCTTGCGCTTCCCCTTGGGACCCCCCTTGGTAACCCCCTTGTTCTCGATGGTACCCTCTGGTGTGCTGGTCCACCGTAGACGCACGCGCTTCTCCGAGGAGGCGATGACGACAAGGATGAGGGGTGCTATATGCAAAGGGGGTGCTGACGAGGTGGAGGACGATGACGAGGAGTCACAGATCAAGGTCAACATGCGCCAGGTCGCGCTGGCCCCGGCCGCCAAGGACAGGGCGGCGATGGCCAGCACGGTGCCGGCGCTCAGCGTCGCGGCGATCAGCAGCGGCCAGAGCAGGATGGCCGCGAGCGCGGCGAAGATCGCCTCGATCTCCTCCTTGTCGAGGGTTTCCTTCTCGAGAAGATCGACAACGAGGGCATCGAGCACATGACGGTTGGCCACGAGAACCTCGTAAGCCTCCTGATGGGCGATCTCGATGCCGACAAGCGGCTGGCCGATCTCGGCGGGTACAAGGTGAGTGGGGAGTTGATGCGTCTGGCCAATGGCGGCGCGAAGTTTCTCCATTGCCTACCGGCGCATCGCGGCGAGGAAGTGGATGCGGACGTGATCGACGGCCCGCAATCGCTGGTCTTCGACGAAGCCGAGAACCGCCTGCACGCGCAGAAGGCGATCCTGGAGTGGTGCTTCAGGGGGTAGCGCCATCGCTTGCAATCGTGGGGCGTGACCAGCACAGTCGGCCGGGACTGGTTGGGAGATGATCATGCGTTTGCGGATGTTGGTTGCGGCTGCGATGTTTGCGTTGGCGACGCCTGCTTGCGCGCAGGTTAGCCCGCCTGTGGCGCAGATGGGGCCCGAGTGGCAGTTGCCGCTCGCATCGATCGACGAGCGGATGCTGGCCTTCCAGGAAGAGGCGCACATTCTCGGCATGGTGTGGGGCGTGGTGAAGGACGGGCGGCTCGTTCACTTCACCGCCAACGGCCTGCAGAGTCTTGAGACGGGCGAGCCGGTGGCGGCGGACACCTATTTCCGCATCGCTTCGATGAGCAAGGCGTTCACGGCGCTGGCGATCCTGAAGCTGCGTGACGAGGGCAAGCTGTCGCTGGATGCGCTGGCGGAAACCTATGTGCCGGAGATGAAGGGCTGGGATTATCCGACGACGGATTCGGCGCGCATACGCGTGCGCGACCTGCTGAGCCATGTCGGCGGGCTGGTGACGGATGATCCGTGGGGCGACAGGCAGCAGCCGCTGACGGAAGAGGCGTTCACGAAGATGCTGCGCGACGGCGTGCCGTTCACGCGCGCGCCCCAGACGCAGATGGAATATTCCAACTTCGGCTACGCACTGCTGGGCCGCATCATCACCAACGTCTCGGGCCGGCCGTACAATCAGTACATCATGACGGAGATCATGAAGCCGCTGGGCATGACGGCGACGACCTATGAAGTGCGCGATGTGCCCGCAGCGAAGCTGGCGCTGGGATACCGGTGGGAGAATGAGGGGTGGGCGCTGGAGCCGACCATGCCGCATGGCGTGTTCGGCGCCATGGGCGGCGTGGTGACCAATGCGAACGACTATGTGAAGTGGATGTCGTTCCTGCTGGACGCATGGCCGCCGCGCGATGGCGCGGAGAAGGGGCCGGTCAAGCGGTCGAGCGTGCGTGAGCTGGCGCAGGGGCTGAACTTCCCGATGAACATCGACCGGGTGACGCTGGAGGGCGGGGCGCCGTGCCGGTATGCGAACACCTATGGCATGGGGATGAATGCGGGGCTCGACTGCGAGCTTGGTTTCACGCTGGCGCACAGCGGCGGGTATCCGGGCTATGGCTCGAACGTGCTGCTGATGCCGGATCAGGGGATCGGGCTGTTTGCGTTCGCGAGCGGGACGTATGCGGGGGCTTCGCCGGTCAACCGGAGGGCTGCGCTTGAGTTGCACAAGGCAGGGATGCTGACCGGGCGGACGATTGCGGTGAGTGCGCCGCTGGCGGCGGCCTATCGCGCGGCAGCCGAGAAGGGCGAACCGGGCGCCCAGGCCGATTATGGCCGCGTGCTGGCCGACGGGCTGGGCGTTGCGAACGACGATGGGGAGGCGGTGGAGTGGCTGCGCCGTGCCTCCGAACGCGGGCGCCCGCAGGCCCGCTTCCTGGAACTGGTGCACCGGCTGGACCGCGAGACCTCCGGCCTGTTGCTCATCGCCAAGAAGCGCAGCGCCCTGATCGCGCTCCAGGAGCAGTTCCGCGCCCTCGACAAGGACAAGGACGGCCGGTGCGACGATCTGCCCGCGTACGCCTCGCAGGTGCCGTCGCCGAAGGCGTCCCTCGCGCTCGTGCAGCGCACCTGCGACATGATCGGCACGCCCGCCCCCGTGACGCCGTTGCGCGTGACGCGCGCCCACGTCGCGACGACCTCGGCGGAGTCGAAGCCCGGCTCGCCGACCACCGCCAGCCAGCCAAGCGCCGGTGGCATCGCCGCCTGATAGGTGAACGCCGTCGCGATCCAGTTGAAACCGAGCACGAAGTGCCCCAGCCCGAACCACCAGCCGAGCCCGAAAACCTGACGCCCGGTTGGCGCCGCTTGGATCAGCCACAACAGCGCTGCCGCCGCCAGCAGCGTCAACGGCCACAGCGCGAACGGCGTGAACCCCAGCGCGGCAAGCGCGCCGAGGAGTAGCGGCATGGCAATCCAGCGGTGCTTCATGGTTCTTCCGCCGGCGGTGCGTAAAGCGTGGCGCGGAAGTTTTCAGCGGTCAGCGTCGTCACTGGCCGATAGCCCGCCAGCGACGTCTTCAACTCGGGCGGCGGCTGGTAGATGCGCGATTCGGTGACTTCAGGGACCCAGACGCGCGCCTGCGGGTGGCGGCGCAATGTCAGTGCATAGTCGCCCGCCACCGGCGTCGGGCCGTTCAGGTAGAAGAACAGCGGCGCATAGTCCCAGCGCAGCGGCGGCACGAACAGCAAATCGCCGGATTGCGATTTCGCATTAATCGTCAGCGCCAAAGTCTTGTAATCACGTGGACTGACCGGTTCGGCATGCGCCAGCCGGATGCTGACCGCAAACACCAGCGCCAGCAGCGCCGCTACGCCAATCCCCAGCCAACGCGGCAGCACCGCCACGCCCGCCGCAACGACAATCAGCAGATACGGCACGAAAATCAGGAAGGCGCGCGGTGCCGTCACCGGCACCAGATGCGACGCGGCCCACAGCAGCAGTGCCGGTACCAGCGCCAGCAGCGGCACCAGCCCGAACAGCGGCCGCAACTTGCGGCGCCAGCCATCGGCAAAGCCCAGCCACGGCCGCAGCCAGCCCGTCACCGGCGGCACCGCGAGCAACAGCCACGGCAGCACCAGCAGCCCGGCAATGGCGCGCTGGCGTTGCCAGGCGATCAGCATGATGCCCGCGACCACCGCACACGCCCCCGCCGCCGCCAGCCAAAGCGGCGCGCGCGCCGGCAGCGGCTGCGCCGGCAGGTCGACCGGTTCATTAACCGGCACGCGCAAACCATTGACGATCAACGGCAAGGCCAGCGCCAGCAGCGCCAGCGCTGCCATGCCGCCAAGCCTTGGCGCAAAGTCGCTATTGTCACCGAACAGAAAACCGAAGCTGAAAAAGTCGCGCAGGAAGCCCGGCGTCGGCACCGGTGCAAATCCGCCGCCGCCGAGCATGAAATCGTGCACGAGGCTCGGCAGCACCAGCAGCATGCCGAGCAGCTGCACCCTGAAAATGCGGCTACCTGCCAAATCGGGCGCGTTGAGCGCGGTCCACAGCATCTGCACGGCAAGCAACGGCCAGAAGAATTCGACCGTCGATGCACCGCCGAGCACGGTCAGCAGCCAGGCGATTTCGAGACTGCGGCGCGGCCGTTTGGCTTTCGCCATCTCGATCAGCAGCCAGGTCGACACCAACCCGAACAGCGCGCCGGGCACATACATGCGCGCAATCTGGCTCCAGTACAGATGGAAGCCGTGCGCCGCGAGTAACAGTGCAGCGACGACACCGGCGCGTACCCCGTAGCTGGCACGACCGAGGCGGTACATGACGTAGATCGACGCAATGCCCATCAGCGCTTCGGGCAAGCGGATCGCCCAGGCACTGGCGCCGAACAGCTTCGTCCAGCCCCACATGCCGAGATAGTAGCCCATCGGATGCGGCTCTTCGCGGAAGTGCCAGATGAAGGTTTCGATGAAGCCAAAGCGCGGCGGCGGTTCGCTAATGCCCAGCGGCAGCGCAATGCCGGGAATATAGACTTCGGGGTGCGAAATGCTCTTCAGGTCAAGTCCGGTCAGCCGCAGCACCGCACCGAGCGCGATGGCGACGAGCAGTAGCACCAGCCATGTCCGCGCAGGCGGCACCTCGGCAAAGTGGCCACCAGCATAGCCGCGCTCGGCATAGGTAAACCACAGCAGCGCCGCAAACAGCGCCAGCGCGCCCGCCCAGATGACGCCGCCGCCGAACCACGCGGCTTCGAGTCCCGTCAGCATGGCAACGGCGTAGCCTGTTCGGCCCACGCCGGGGTCAAAGTTCTGAAGGGCGCTAGGTCTGGCATCGAACGGATTCCCCTGATTGCGCGCGACCCTATCGGCGGCGCGCCCGACACGCAATCAGGCCCGCATCATCTGCGGGCCTGACCGGGGGCAATCGGGGGACTTGCAGGCGGCGTGACCGGAGGGGAAGCGGTCACGCCACCTGTCGGGGCAGGTTCAGGCCTTGGTGGCAGCAGCCTTGCCCGCGGCGACTGCGGCATCGATGCAATTCTGCTCGGCGGTGCGGCTGGCGACGTCATTGAGGTCAGTGGCGCAGACGGTCTTGGCGGCGGCCTTGACGCGGCCGGCATAGGCGCTCTGGCCGGCCGGGCTCGCCATGTTGAGGTCGCTCGACGAAACGCTGATCGAGGTGACGTCCATCGTGGCGGCATGCGCCGGGGCGGTCGCGGCGCCGACGAAGGTCAGGCCGAGAACCAGGGCGGCGCAGCTACCGAAGACGTTGCGCGAGAAGGTGGCAGTGTTGGTCATAGGAGTGTTCCTTGCTTTGGGGGGTTTGGGGAGGGACGCGGTACGCAGGGATTTGGGGCGGTGGGCGGCGTGACATCAGGGGGGAAATGTCACGCCGCCGCGCGGGAAAGCGTTACGAGTTGCTGGCGGGGGGCAGCTTGACACCGGCGACGGCGGCATCGATGCAGGCCCGTTCGGCGCTGCGGCTAGCGACATCGCCGAAGTCGTTGGCGCAGACGCTCTTGGCAGCGGTCTTGACGCGGGCGGCGAGGACGTTCTGGCCGGCAGCGGTCGCCATGTTGAGGTCGCTATACGAAACGCTGACCGAAGCGGCATCAACCGTGGCGGCATTGGCGGGCGCGGTGGCGGCACCGACAAAGGCCAGGCCGAGAACCAGCGCGCCGAAGCCGCCGACGAGGTTGCGCGAGAGAGTGTTGCTGATGATCATGATTTTGCTCCTGTTCAAACGGTGGAAGCGTGATTGCTTGCCGTCCATGCCAAGAGCATTGCATCAACCGTGCCAAGTTGAATCTGGAAATTTAAATTATTATATTTCAGTATGTTGATACACATCAGCCACGCGGTATCAGAAAATGAACCCCGGATGAATTGCTGAATATTGGTTCATATTGCCAACTATTGGCGGCACATTTCGAATGCGATTTCAGTACGTATCCGGTTCGAAAAAATGTGCCAGCGCGATGCCGCTGCTGGTCGCGACATTGAGCGAATCGAACCCCGGCACGATCGGGATCGCCACCGCCCGCGCCCGCGCCAGCAGCGCATCGGGCAACCCCGGCCCCTCGGCACCGAGCAGCAGCGCGACGCGTGGCGACCGCACCACATCCGCCAGTCGCGTCGCGCGGTGCGGGCTCAGCGCCAGCGCCTCGAAGCCGTGCCGCGCCAGCAGGTCGAGCAGATCGCCTGCGACAGTGGCGAACGGCACCGTCAGTGTTGCCCCCACCGAAACGCGGATCGCCTTGCGGTACAGCGGGTCGCAGCAATCAGGCGCGAGCAGCACCGCCGCCGCGCCGAACGCCGCAGCGTTGCGGAAGATGCCGCCGAGGTTGTCGTGATTGGAAATGCCGACCAACGCGACGAGCAGCGCGCGGTCGGGCAAGTCCGCCAGCAGCGCGTCAGCATCGACCGGTGCAGCTGCGGTGCCGTGCGCCAATATGCCCCGATGCAGCGCAAACCCGGCAACGCGGTCGAGGACCGGCTGCGCCGCCGCATAGACCGGCACATCGCCAGCGGCGGCGATCATGTCGGCCAAAGCGGGCACGCGATGTTCGGCAATCAACAGCGACCGCGCCTGATGCCGTGACCCCGCAAGCAGACGTTCGACGACGACCTTGCCCTCGGCAATGAATTCGCGGTCGCGGCCGACGAGGTCGCGTTCGCGGATATCGCGATACGGGACCAGCCGCGGGTCGTCGGGGTCGGTGACGGCGATGACCGGCATCAGCCGTCGCGGTCGCCGAGGTGCGCGATGCCGAGTTCGGCGGCGCGCGCAACCTGGCGTTCGCGCTCGGCATAGCCGGCGCGCTGGGCGTCGCTGCGTTCGTCGTGGCAGTGCGGACAACTGATGCCCGGCACGTACAGCGGCGAGGCACGGTCTTCGGCGCTGACCGGCATGCGGCAGGCGTGGCACAACTCATGCGTGCCCGGCGCCAGTCCGTGCCCGACGGCGACGCGGCCGTCGAAGACGAAACATTCGCCGTTCCAGCGACTCTGGTCGGCGGGCACCGTTTCAAGGTAGCGCAGGATGCCGCCGTGGAGGTGGTGGATATCGTCGAAGCCGCGCGCGCGCAGCAGCGCCGTCGATTTTTCGCAGCGGATGCCGCCGGTGCAGAACATCACAATGGGTTGCTGCTTCAGCGCGGCGGGCAGTTTGGCGACGGCGGCCGGGAAGTCGCGGAAGTGCCCGATGCCGGCGGGAAGGGCGCCGCGGAAGGTGCCGAGGCGGACTTCGTAGTCGTTGCGCGTGTCGAGCAGTGTGACGGGACGGCCCTCGTCGAGCCATTGCTTGAGGGTGCGGGCGGGGAGCTTGGCGGTCGGGCGGCCAGCGGGATCAATGCCGTCCACGCCGAAGGCGATGATTTCCTTTTTGAGCCGGACGAGCAGCCGGGTGAAGGGCTGGTGGGCGCTTTCGCTGTATTTGGCGGTGAGGGTTTCGAGGCCGGGGCGTTGGCGCAGGGCGGTCAGCAGCATTTCCACCCCCTCAGGCGAGCCGGCCATGAACAGATTGATGCCTTCGGGGCTGAGCAGAATGGTGCCGCGGAGACTGTGCGCCTTGGTGAGCTGGAGCAGTCGGAGGCGCAGCTCGGGCAGATCGGCGAGCGGGGCGAACTTGTAGACGGAGATATTGATGAAGGCGGACATCGCGGGAGCAGAGAGTCGTAGCGGAAACGCGGCGCGAGACACAGGGAAAACTTAGCCAAGGTTCGGCGTGGCTTCTCGCCGCGTTCCTGCCATGGTCGCGAGTTTCACGCATGAAACCGCAAATCATTTTGGCCGAGGCGCGCACAAAGGAAGGCGCGCGATTGACGCTCCACTCCCACGACGGCCGCTACAGTATCCGCATCGACGGCAAGGAACTCATGAACTCGGCGGCCACGGCCTCGGAGATGACGCGGTTGCGCTTCGGGAAATCACGCGCTTGCGCGACATAGCCGAACGGGGATTCTGAAACGAGGCAACCGCGCTGGGCGAGGATGCCGTAGAGCTGTTCGTGCTGCGGCGGATAGATCTGGTCGATGCCGCCCGCGATAGCGGCGACCGTGCCGGTTTCCATCGCCGCGCCGTGGGCTTCGCCGTCAACCCCACGCGCCATGCCGGATACGATGACATAGCCCGCCTGTCCGAGGTCGCGGGCAAGATCGCGCGCCATGCGGCGGCCTGCTGCGGAGGCGTCGCGTGCGCCGACGAGGGCGATGGACTGACGGCTGAGCAGGGTGCGGCTGCCCCGGATGGCGATGATCGGCGGCGGGGCGTCGATGGCGGCGAGGCAGGCGGAATAGTCAGGCTCGCAGGCGGCGAGATGGGCTGCGCCAAGTTTTGCCGTGGCATCGATTTCGCGCAGGATATCCGAGAGGTCAGGCGCTTTGACTTCGGCCTTGCCGCCGGCTTTCTTCGCCAGCGCGGGCAGGTCCTGCAGCACGGCAGCGGCTGAGCCATACCGTTCAAGCAGATGAAAGAATGTGATCGGTCCAATCCCGCGTGTCCGCGAGAGCCTCAACCAGTCCGCCTGCTCTCCCCCCGTCAGCGAGCGCCGTTTCATCCGGCGCTCTTTCCGGCATCGGGCGGCGCGGGGTCCTTCTTCTTGCCGATCTTCGTGGCCAGCCACGTGATGAAGAAGATGATCAGAAACGTCGAGATCGCGCCGACGGTACCTGCGTATCCGGCGTACTCGGCGCCGCGTTCCTGATTGCCGCCGAACACGTAGTAGATGATCACGTACGACTGGAACGACGAGATCATGATGAAGCCGTTGAACACCAGGAACGTCGCGATGCACAGCTTCAGAAACGGGCGCGATTGCAGGGTCGACTTGCAGCCGGCAAAGAACTCGATCGTGTGGTGTTTCGTCGACTGCCAGAGGCTGGTCCGCGCGTTGCGCGCGGCCGCGGTGGCGGCGGTATCCGGTTCATGCGTGAATCGCTCGCGAAGAAAGATCGCGGGCAGAATGCCGATGCACGCCGCGACGATACCGATCGTGAGTGCGAGTGAGCGCGCACCTTCGGTGGGCGTCGGGAACCACGGCTTGTGGGTCATGATCCACAGGAACCAGGGCGACACGAGGTACGCGATCTGGCCGATGAAATTCTGCACGCCCATGAGGCGCGTCCGCTCGTGATAGT
>CALDHQ010000038.1 GCA_937894055.1 uncultured Polymorphobacter sp. | reverse complement strand
TGTTGATGACGATCGCCTGCGCGTCCTTGTGGATCACCAGCGACTGCGCATAGTCGATTTCGGCCTGGCTCAGCGTGCGGCGGGTTTCGGTCGGCGCCATCGTCGCGCCGGGCAGCGCGGCATCGGCAGGCGGCACGCGCAGCACCTGACCCGCGAGGATGCGGTCGCCCGGCGTCGCCTTCTTGCCGTCAATGCGCAACTGGCCGGTGCGCGCCCAGCGCGACACGGTGTTGAAGCTGACTTCGACCATGTGGCGCTTGAACCAGCGGTCGAGGCGGATGCCGTCATCGTCGGGTTCGACGGTGAAGCTCCGGAAATTGTCCGGCACCGGCTTGATTTCGTCACTCATACTGCACCCAATCCGCGCACGATCCACAGCCCGATGAACAGCGCCGCCATGCTGCCGAGCACCGAGGCCGTAGCATAGGCGACCGCGAGGCCGATTTCGTTGCGCGTTACCATATTGACCATTTCGAGGCTGAACGCCGAAAATGTCGTGAACCCGCCGAGCACGCCGACGCCGATCAGCAGCCGCAAATGCTCGCCGCCCTCGTTGACGCGCGCCAGCATGCCGACCACCAGCCCCATCACCAACCCGCCAAGCAGATTGACTGCGAGCGTCCCGACGGGAAACCCCGGGCCGAACGCCGCAAGCGCCCAGCGCCCGACAAGATAGCGCAGCATCGCACCGGTACCACCACCGATGGCAACCAGCAGCAGCGGCGGCAAAGCAGAAATCGTGTTCATTATCGGGCCTCTGTAGCGCGGAAGCCCGAATCAAGCCACCCCGCCAGAATCTCAGGCCACGCCAAACGTCCAGCCCTCGGTCTGCGCCACCGCTTCAAGCCCGGCGGGCGCCCACCAGTGCGGCTGCGCATGGATGGCGCGCAGGCCGGCGGCGGTGACCAGCGCATCACCGACATGGTCGGGGAATGTCGCGTCAAAGCGCGCGGGCATCGCCGCGCTGCCATGCACGGCGAGCACGCGGTCGAGCGTCGCGCGGTCGCGGATCTTGCCGCGCACCCCGCCCATCCGCGCGAACGCCTGCGCGTAGATTTCAACCAGCAACGGCCCCGTGTCGGGCACCGCATCGAACGGCCACACCGGATGCGGCAGCCGGTTGAGCAGCCGCATCGCCGACAAGGTCGCCTTGCCGACCTGCGCCGCGCCGAGCAGCACGAAGTTCGACGTCGGCTGCCCGAGTTTCGATGTCGCATACGCCGCTTCGGTAACGCGCAGATGTGCACGCAAATGCCGTGGGCCGTCGGCGGCGCCGAGCCAGAATGCCTCGCGGCGGTGTTCGACATAGGCATGGCCGCCCAGATCGGGCTCATCCGCACACACCGCATCGATGTCCGCCCATAGCGCCCGCGCCGGCCCGTCAAACCCCGGCACTGCGGCGAAACCGAACCCCGCGTCCATGCCGATCAGCACATCGCCACTCAGCGCGGCCAGCCAGTCGAGCACGCCCTCGCGCGACCAGATACCGCTCGCTGGCAGTACCAGTTCGGGCGCAGCATCCCCGGCATGCGCCAGCGCCACCTGCACCGATTTGTGGCGCGCGCCGCGCGCGCCCGACCAGTCGATACCGACAAAGGCTTCGAAGGGCCTCCGGCGGGCAGGGCTGAGCCCTGCACCCGACAATTGGGTGCAGGGCTCAGCCCTGCCCGCCGGAGGCTCTATCACTTGGCCTTGGCCGCGCGCTGTTCGGCCCACCACGCCATGCGTTCGGCGATGCGCTTTTCGTGGCCGCGTTCGGTGGGGGTGTAGAAGCTTTGCGGCGCCATTTCGTCGGGCCAGTAGTTGGCGCCCGAAAAGCCGCCCTCGACGTCATGGTCATAGGCATAGCCTTTGCCGTAGCCGAGGTTCTTCATCAGCTTGGTCGGGGCGTTGAGGATGTTTTGCGGCGGCGTCAGCGAGCCGGTTTCCTTCGCGGCGCGCATCGCGGCTTTGGCGGCGGCATAGGCGCGGTTCGATTTGGGCGCGGTGGCGAGGTAGAGGCAGGCGTGGACGATCGCCAGCTCGCCTTCGGGGCTCCCGAGGAAATCATAGGCGTCCTTGGCGGCGAGGCAGACCTGCAACGCGTTCGAATCGGCGAGCCCGATGTCCTCGCTGGCAAAGCGCACCAGCCGGCGCAGCAGGTAGAGCGGCTCCTCGCCCGCCACCAGCATCCGCGCCAGCCAATACAGCGCCGCATCGGGGTCCGAGCCGCGCAACGATTTGTGCAGCGCCGAGATCAGATTGTAGTGGCCCTCGCGGTCCTTGTCATAGACCGGCATGCGGCGGTGGAGTAGCTCGCCCAATGCCGCGGGTTCGAGCGGCGCCTCGAGCGCCAGCGAGAACAGCGTCTCGGCCTGGTTGAGCAGGAAGCGCCCGTCACCGTCCGCCGACGCGACCAGCGCCTCGCGCGCTTCCGGCGTCAGCGGCAGTGTCCGGCCTTCAAGCGTTTCGGCACGCACCAGCAACGCATCGAGCGCCGCCGCATCGAGCCGGCGCACGATCAGCACCTGCGCGCGGCTCAGGATAGCGGCGTTGAGTTCAAAACTGGGGTTCTCGGTCGTCGCGCCGACCAGCACCACCGTGCCGTCCTCGACAACGCTCAGGAATCCGTCCTGCTGCGCGCGGTTGAAGCGGTGGATTTCGTCCACGAACAGCAACGTCGGCACCGACGCCGCGCGCGCCTCGGCAAACAGCTTCTTGAGGTCGGCCACCCCCGAAAACACCGCCGACACCCCGACAAATCGCATCCCCACCGCATCCGCCAGCAGCCGCGCAATCGTCGTCTTGCCGGTGCCGGGCGGCCCCCACAGCACCATGCTGGCAAGTTTGCCCGCCGCCACCATGCGGCCAATCGCGCCCGCCGGACCGGTCAGATGTTCCTGGCCGACGACCTCGGCCAGCGACGCCGGCCGCAGGCGCTCGGCAAGCGGCGCGACGGGTGTTGGCGCGGGGAACAGGTCGGACATGGGAGTGTGATAGCGCAGGTAAAGCGAGTTTGCAGTTGAATTGAAGAGCCTCCGGCGGGCAGGCCTGAGGCCTGCACCCATTTGAAGAAGAACTTCGTCATTCCCGCGCAGGCGGGAATCCATTCCGACGCGGCCGCATGGATTCCCGCCTGCGCGGAAATGACTTGGTGTTTGGGTGCAGGGGTCACCCCTGCCCGCCGGAGGCACTTACTCTTGACCTGAAACCCGTTTCGACCGATTCTCTCGGCCGGTATATTCGGTCGGGGGACGGATTATATGGCGACACTGGCACCGCGCATCGGCGTGCGCAGCGATCAATGGTTTTATGTCGGCATGGCGGTGCTGTTCGCGGTGATCGCGTTCGGCGGCTTCATTCCGACCTATTGGGCGAAGCTCGCCACGGGCAGCTTCACCGGCAATCCGGTGATGCATGTCCACGGGTTGTTCTTCTTCAGTTGGACGTTGCTGTATTTCACCCAGACGTTGCTGGTGGCGACGCGCCGCGTGCCGCTGCATCGCAGCCTCGGGCTGGTCGGCATTGCGCTGGTGTCGGGGATGGCGTTCACCGTGGTGTGGGCCGCAATCAACGAGATCAAGGTGGCGGACGCCATCGGCATGGGCGACGCGGCGCGGCGCTTTGTCGTGGTGCCGCTGTTGGCGCTGCCGCTGTTCACGGGGTTCTTTGCGCTGGCGATTGCCAATGTCCGGCGCCCCGAGCTGCACAAGCGGCTGATGATCCTGACGATGATCCCATTGATGCACGCGGCGATTGCGCGGGTGTTCATGCTGCTGTTCGCACCGCCGGGCGCGGTCGGGCCGCCGCCGGTGATGGTGGCGGTGCCGCCGGGGTTTGCCGCGCTGGCGCTGCTGGCGATACCGATGGTGCATGACTGGCGCCGGCTCGGGCATGTGCCGCGCGTCGATGTCATCGGCGCGGCGCTGATGCTGGCGTACACGGTGCTGCTGGTG
Organism: uncultured Polymorphobacter sp.; assembly: GCA_937894055.1. Classification (GTDB taxonomy): domain Bacteria; phylum Pseudomonadota; class Alphaproteobacteria; order Sphingomonadales; family Sphingomonadaceae; genus Polymorphobacter_A. The sequence goes on along the minus strand of CALDHQ010000038.1, from coordinate 4,873 downwards.
CCGGTCGGCAACAGCACGGCATGGATGTCATTCGCACGTGCCGTGGAGTCGCTCGCCGGTTAGGCAGCGTTCTTTTCTGCGATAGTTGGCAGTTCGTGCGCGAATTGACTGCACTGTTGCCTAAACGACCCGCCATTCTTGCGCTGGATCAATGTTGCAATCGGGTCGCGGCAGTACTCGCTGTGTGTGTTCACACAGGAGGCTGACATGAAGACCAAATTGTTCATCACCGCTGCAATCGCAGCATTGGCGCTGACCGCGCCCGCACATGCCGAAGCCGGCCTGACCAAGGGTGACTGGCTTGTCCGTCTGCGCGGCATCATGGTCGCCCCGACCGGTTCGTCGGGCGGCATCACCCCGATGTTCCCGGCGTCGACCGTCGACATCAACACCAAGGTCGTGCCCGAACTCGACTTTACCTATATGTTCACCGACAACATCGGCGCCGAACTGATCCTCGCCACGTCGAAGCACACGGCAACGGGCGCTTCGGGCGCACTGGCCGGCCAGCCGCTGCTCAGCACCTGGGTGCTGCCGCCGACGCTGACGCTGCAGTATCACTTCATGCCGAAGTCGGCGGTGCGTCCGTATGTCGGTGCCGGCATCAACTACACGATCTACTACTCGGAAAGCGCCAGCTCGTTCGTTGATACGGCGCTGGGTGCCACCGACGTCTCGTTGAGCAGCAGCTTCGGCTGGGCGATCCAGGCCGGCTTCGACATCGATGTCAGCCCGAAGGTCTTCCTCAACTTCGACGTCAAGTACATCGACATGGGCACGACGGCGACACTGACGACCGGCGCCATCGTCAACCAGGTTGATGTCAACATCAACCCGATCGTCGCGGGTATCGGTTTGGACATGCGCTTCTAACCCAGACCTGCCATCCACGACAAAGCGGCCGCGCATCGCAGGATGCGCGGCCGTTTTCGTGTGTCCAAAGGGCCTCCGGCGGGCAGGCCTGAGGCCTGCACCCCTTTGAAGAACACCGGGTCATTCCCGCGTAGGCGGGAATCCATTTCATCGCCGTCGCCTGGATTCCCGCCTGCGCGGGAATGACTTGGCTTTTGGGTGCAGGGCCAAGGCCCTGCCCGCCGGAGGCCCTTGATCTTCCTGCAAATCCCACAAAAAAAATGCCGGTGCGGTTGAAACCGCACCGGCATTTTTCAATGCGTAGACTTGCGAAGACTAGTCTTCGGCGGTGTCTTCTTCGACGATTTCGGCTGCGACGACTTCGTCGGTCGCGAGGCCGGGTTCGGCGTTGGGATCATAGGCTTCGGTGAAGCCGGCGTTGTCGCGTTCGAACATGTCGGCGGTGACATCGACGCCCTTGGCCTGCAGTTCGGCTTCTTCGGGCGAACGTGCGATGTTGACCTTGATGGTCACCGACACTTCGGGGTGCAGCGCGACGCGGACTTCGTACAGCCCCAGCGCCTTGATCGGACGATCAAGGATGATCTGGCTGCGGCTGACCTTGGCGCCGTCTTCGCTCAGCGCTTCGGCGAGATCGCGGGTGGCGACCGAACCATAGAGCTGACCGGTGTTCGATGCCTGGCGGATCAGAATGACCGACTTGCCTTCGACTGCCTTCGAATCTTCGATGGCATGGTCGCGCTTCATCGCGTTCTCGGCCTCGATGTTGGCACGATTGGCTTCAAAGCGCTTCTTGTTGGCTTCCGAAGCGCGCAACGCCTTGTTGCGCGGCAGCAGGAAGTTGCGTGCGAAGCCGGGCTTGACCGAAACGATCTCGCCGATGTTGCCGAGCTTTTCGACGCGTTCGAGCAGAATGACATCCATTGCTACTCTCCTTACTTGACGAGGAAGGGCAGCAGGCCGAGGTGGCGGGCGCGCTTGATCGCCTGTGCCAGCTCACGCTGCTTTTTGCCCGAAACGGCGGTGATGCGCGACGGGACGATCTTGCCGCGCTCGGAGACGAAGCCCTGAAGCAGGCGGACGTCCTTGTAATCGATCTTGGGCGCATCGGCACCCGAGAACGGGCAGCTCTTGCGACGACGGAAAAACGGGCGACCCATGTTTAAGGTCCTTTCTTAAGCGGCGCGCGGGCGGAAACCGCCGCCACGCTCGCCGTCTGCACGGGGGGCACGCTCGGGACGGTCACCGCGATCGGGACGGTCACCGCCGAAGCCGCGGCCTTCGCGTTCGCCGCCGAAGCCGCCGCGTTCGCCACGGTCACCGCCGCGGGCGCCATCGCGCTCGCTGCGTTCCGAACGGCGCATCATCGCCGACGGGCCGGCTTCGAGTTCGTCGACACGGACGGTCATGTAGCGCAGGACGTCTTCGCTGAGGCCGATCTGGCGCTCGAGTTCGGCGATCGCCGCTGCCGGCGCGTCGATGTCGAGCTGCACATAATGTGCCTTGCGGTTCTTCTTGATGCGATAGGCGATCGAGCGCAGGCCCCAATATTCGTTCTTGGCGACGCGGCCATTGCCATCGGTAATGATTTTGCTGAAGCCTTCCGTCAACGCTTCGACCTGGGCAGTTGCCAGGTCCTGACGCGCAAGGAAGACATGCTCGTAAAACGGCATGAAATACTCTCCTTTGGCCGATCGCTGACGGCGGACAATCCGACGCCCCTCCGGCTTTCGAAATTTCGCAACCAGCTTGCGCCGGAATGCGAAAAGCAACGGCGGAGCCAAGGCCCCGCCGTCGTTGCGATGCTCTTTGTCAGAACCGCGCCCGAAACGCAAGTGGTCTCGGGCGCGGGTTCGGCGGGCTTAGCCCTTGGTCGAAACGTAAAGCGCCCAAAGGTCGGCGACATCCTTCAAATAGCTCTTGGCATCGACTGCGGCGAACTGCGCCTTCGCAGCCCCCATGTTGCCGGCCTTGACCAGCGCGATGCCGCCATACAGGCGCGCCTGGTCGGCGGTGGTACCACCGGTCTTGGCGGCGGTGGCAAACGCTGCGGCGGCCTGCGGATACTGGCCGGCACCGAGGAAGGCGTTACCAGCCTGCAGCGCGGTTGCCGGGTTGGCAGCCTGCTTGGGCGCGGCGGCGAGCGCCGGCGCGGCGCGCGTGCTGGCGGCAGTCATCAGCTTGGCGCTCATCGGATCGCCGCTGAGGTCGCCGGCCTTGGGCAGCACGGCCACGGCGGTGCCGGGCTGGTTGTTGACGATCGCCAGCTTGCCGAAATCGAGCCAGTCGACCGGACGGTCGATCGCGCCGGTCTGCTGCATCAGGTAGAAGCTCGCGAGGCGCGCTTCGGGGCGCATCGAGGTCTGCATGAAGTTGGTGAGCAGCGCCTTCCAGCGTTCGGGGCTCGAATCGACCTTGATGAGCTTGGTCGTGGTGGCGAGATAGCCGGCCTTGTCGCCCGACTTGTACTGCGCGGCCGCGAGGCTCCCCAGATACGCCGGCTTGGGGCCGGCGGTGCGGATCAGGTTCTGATAGGCGACAACCGCATCCTTCGAACGGCCGGTCTTCAGATACGACTGCGCGATGATGACCTGCATGCCTTCGCCGCCGCCGCGCTTGGCGGCAGCGATTGCCTTGTCGTACTGGCCGGCCTGGTAATAGAGCGGCGCCAGCTGCGTCGCCGGCGCGCCGATGCTTTCGAGCTCGGCCGCGGCTTTGCCGTACTGGCCGGCGCGGTTGTAAACATAAGCGGCCATCTCGGCGACCTTGCGGCGTTCTTCATCGGTCTTGGCGGCAGCGCGCGCCTGATCGACAGCCTTGATCGCAGCGCCGGTGTTGCCGGCCTTGGCGGCCGCGGCGGCCGACTGCAACGGCTTGCCGACGGCTGACGAAACCGCAGCGGCACCCGGTGCAGCGACGACCAGCGCGGCGAGCACGCCGGCGAGCGAGGCCCGGGCAGCGATACGTTGCATGACAGACTTCATGATGATCCTCTTGGGTTTGAATAAGACAAAACGACTCTACCCGCCCGCGTGTGGCCGGTTGATGAACGGGGCGACATTATCGAATCATTCGCCGCGCGCAAACCCAAATGGCAGAAAGTCGGCGCGCGGGTTAAGGGAACAATGTTGCCGATGGTGCACGATTGTTGCCAGCAGCGGGCCGATTGCCTTATCGCCCGCAGGGTGAACCGAAGAGATGGCGCCGGCAGAACCGGCCCCAAGGGGAGTGAGTGATGCGCAGGGCTTTTGTGTTTCCAGGTCAGGGCAGCCAGGTCGTTGGCATGGGGCGCGCGCTCGCCGCCGCCAGCCCGGTGGCGCGCGCGACGTTCGAGGAAGTCGATGACGCGCTGAACCAGAAGCTGTCGGCGCTGATGTTCGACGGCCCCGAGGATGCGCTGCAGCTGACCGCCAACGCCCAGCCCGCGATCATGGCGCTGAGCATCGCGGTGCTGCGCGTGCTCGAAAGCGACGGGTTCCGGCTGGCGGACAAGGCGGCCTATGTCGCAGGCCACAGCCTCGGCGAATATAGCGCACTGTGCGCGGCGGGCGCGCTGAACCTCGCCGACACGGCGCGACTGCTCAAGCTGCGCGGCACCGCGATGCAGGCCACCGTGCAGGGTCGCCCCTTGGCCACATGGTCGGCCAGCATCAGCGCGTAGTTCATCTTGTAGATGTGGTCGCCGGCCAGCACCACGATGTAGTCGGCACCGTAGGCGGCCAGGATGTCCTGGTTCTGGTAGACGGCGTCGGCCGTGCCGCGGTACCAGCTCTCCTCGTCCACCCGCTGCTGGGCCGGCAGCAGGTCGACGAACTCGTTCATCTCGGTCTTCAGGAAGGCCCAGCCGCGCTGCAGGTGGCGCAGCAGGCTGTGCGACTTGTACTGCGTGATCACGCCGATGCGGCGGATGCCGGAGTTCAGGCAGTTCGACAGCGCGAAGTCGATGATGCGGAACTTGCCACCGAAGTAGACCGCCGGCTTGGCGCGGCGGTCGGTCAGC
>CALDHQ010000037.1 GCA_937894055.1 uncultured Polymorphobacter sp. | reverse complement strand
CCATCGTCAGCAGCCCGGCGAATGGCGCGCCGGCAATCGTCAGGCTGATGCCCGCAAGTGTCGACTGGATGACTGCGGTCAGCCCGACACCGAGCGCGACGCCGCGGATCGCCTGGCCGGCAATCGTCAGCATCGTTTCGCCGTGGCTGCCGCCCAGTCGCCGGAACACGCGCCGGACTTGCGCCGCCGCGACTTCGCCCTTGCTGAACAGCAGCGCCGTCAACAGCAGCATCAATGCGCCGTGCGCCAGCGTCAGGCCGACGCTGCCGAGCTGGCTGACCAGCCAGGTCGAAACCCGGCCGCTATAGGGTTCGACCGTCGCCCAGATACCTTCGGCGCCGCCATCAATGGTCTTTTCCCAGAACAAAGCGGCCTTGGCGCCGACCAGCGGCAGCCCCGCAACCCATGCCGGCGCCGTCGGTGTCGCCAGTTCGGGCAGGTGTTCGGCCGCCAGCATGATGTCGTTGGCGTTCTGGACGATGGTCATCCCGACGACGAGCACCGGCAGCATGAACAGCATCAGCAGCGCCAGCAGCATCACCGCAACGGCGGCCCAGCGTCGCCCGCCGAGCCATTTCTGCAAGCGCAGCATCAGCGGCCAGCCGGCGACGACGATCAGCGTCGCCCAGATCGCCGGGCCGATGAACGGCCGAAGCACCCAGAATACTGCGGCCAGCAGCCCGCAAATGAACAGCACCACCAAGGTCGCGCGCGGCAGGTCGTCGCGGAAGCTGCGCGGCGAGATGGTCGGTTCGGTATCGGGATCGTGCGGCATTTCGGCGTTCCCCTGGGACCAGACCACGGCGTTCGGTTTGGCCCCGACAATCAGCCATCGGTGCCAGCGCCTCAACACTATGCGGCACCGCGCGGCGCCGCAAGCCGGGGACCCGGCGCGGTGATGCAGCCTATTTCTTGGCGCGCTCCATGGCTTCCTCGATGAGCTTCATGGCGCCGGCGGAATCGACCCAATGGCCGATGGTGACCCACTTGCCTTTTTCGAGGTCTTTGTAGTGCTGGAAGAAGTGCGCGATCTGCTCGGTCAGCGTCGCCGGCAAGTCGGTGATTTCGCGGACGTTGGCGTAATAGGGCGACAGCGCATCGACGGGCACGGCAATCAGCTTTTCGTCGCCGCCGGCTTCGTCTTCCATGACCAGCGCGCCGATGGCACGGACGCGCACCACCGCACCGGGCACCAGCGGCGTCTGGCCAACCAGCAGCACGTCGATCGGGTCACCGTCGGCCGACAGCGTGTGCGGTACGAAACCGTAGTTGCCGGGATAGAACATCGCGGTGTGCAGGAAGCGGTCGACGAACAGCGCGCCGCTCTCCTTGTCCATCTCGTACTTCACCGGCTCGCCGCCCATCGGCACTTCAATGATCACGTTGACGTCATGCGGGGGTGCGCGGCCGATGGCGATCTTCGAAATGTCCATGTGCAGTCTCCAGTCCGGGGGGTAGGGCGCTGATAGCGCGGCTGGCGCCAAGGCTCCAGCAACAACCGCAAAAAACCGTCATATGATGCACCGCACAAGGCTTGCGCCTGCCGTCGCCCAAGCTTAGAACCGCCTCGAATTCAACGTCGCCAAAGGCTGAACCCGCCGCCATGCCCGCCATCGCCCATCAGTATCTGCCGATCCTGCTGTTTCTGGCAGTGGCGATCGCGTTCTCGGGCATCTTTGTCGGGCTGCCGATCCTGTTGTCGAAGGGCATCGGCACCGACAAGCCCGATGTGGCGAAGCTCAGCGAGTATGAAAGCGGCTTCCCGGCGTTCACCGACTCGCGCGCACAGTTCGATGTGCGTTTCTACCTTGTCTCGATCCTGTTCATCATCTTCGACCTCGAAGTCGCGTTCCTGTTCCCCTGGGCAGTATCGCTGCACTGGACGGGCGTGTTCGGCTGGGCGTCGATGATGGTGTTCCTCGGCATCCTGACGATCGGCTTCATCTACGAATGGAAGAAGGGCGCACTCGAATGGGAGTAGAGGGCCGCCTTACCGAGGAGCAGCAGGCGCGCGCGCTTGGCGACAGTCCCGTCAGTGCGCTGACGGTGCCCGAAGGCCTGCGCGACGGATTCCTCAGCGATCTCAACCAGGAAGTGTCGAACAAGGGCTTCCTCGTCACCTCGTCGGAGGAGCTGTTCCACTGGGCCCGCACCGGCAGCCTGTGGTGGATGACCTTCGGTCTGGCGTGCTGCGCCGTCGAGATGATGCAGGCCAACATGCCGCGCTACGACCTCGAACGCTTCGGCTTCGCGCCGCGCGCCAGCCCGCGCCAGTCCGACGTGATGATCGTCGCCGGCACGCTGTGCAACAAGATGGCCCCGGCGCTGCGCAAGGTCTACGACCAGATGGCCGAGCCGCGCTACGTCATCTCGATGGGCAGCTGCGCCAATGGCGGCGGCTATTATCACTACAGCTACTCGGTGGTGCGCGGCTGCGACCGCATCGTGCCCGTCGACATCTATGTGCCCGGCTGCCCGCCGACCGCCGAAGCCTTGGTCTATGGCGTCATGGCGCTGCAGCGCAAAATCCGCCGCACCGGGACGTTTGAGCGATGAGCGATGTGGTCATCTCGAAGCCGCATTGGCCCGAAACGTCGGATTCCGCGTCGGCGACGGCGCGTGTCGTCGCCTTGTTCGGTAGCCGTGCCGGTTTCGTGCTGCATGACGGCCCTGACCTGACGATCAGCGTGGCGCGTGCCGATCTGCACGCCACGATCAAGATGATGCGCGATGATGCCGAGCTGCAATTCACCGCGATGATGGACATTTGCGGCGCCGACTACCCGTCGCAGCCCGAGCGCTTCGAAGTCGTCTATCACCTGCTGTCGATGGTCAAGAACATCCGCATCCGCGTCAAGGTCACCACCGACGCCGAAGCGCCGGTCGCGTCGATCACCGACCTGTATCCCGTCGCCGGCTGGTTCGAGCGCGAGACCTGGGACTGCTACGGCGTCTATTTCGAGGGCAACCCCGACCTGCGCCGCATCCTGACCGACTATGGTTTCCAGGGCCATCCGTTCCGCAAGGACTTCCCGCTGACCGGCCATGTCGAGCTGCGCTATTCCGAAGAAGCCAAGCGCGTCGTCTATGAACCCGTCAAGCTCGCGCAGGACTTCCGGTCGTTCGACTTCCTGAGCCCCTGGGAAGGCACGACCTACACGCTCCCCGGTGATGAGAAGGCCACCCCCAATGGCTGATCGCGACCTCAAGGAAATGACGCCCGAAGAAGGTGTCAAAATCCAGAACTATCTGATCAACTTCGGCCCGCAGCATCCGGCAGCGCACGGCGTGTTGCGGCTGGTGATGGAACTCGACGGCGAAGTCATCGAACGCTGCGACCCGCATATCGGTCTGCTCCACCGCGGCACCGAAAAGCTCATTGAATATAAGACCTACCTGCAGGCGCTGCCCTATATGGACCGCCTCGACTATGTCAGCCCGATGTCGATGGAGCACAGCTATGTGCTGGCGATCGAGAAGCTGGCGAACATTCAGGTGCCTTTGCGCGGCCAGTATGTGCGCGTGCTGTTCGCCGAAATCACCCGCATCCTCAATCACTTGATGAACGTCGGCGCGCACGCGATGGACGTCGGCGCAATGACGCCCATCCTGTGGCTGTTCGAGGAACGCGAAAAGCTGATGTGCTTTTACGAGCGCGTCTCGGGCGCCCGCATGCACGCGGCGTATTTCCGTCCCGGCGGCGTCCATCAGGACATGCCCGACGGTCTGGCGCAGGACATCCTCGACTGGTGCGTGCCGTTCCTCAAAGTCCTCGACGAGACGCAGGGCCTCGTCGCCGACAACCGCATCTTCAAGCAGCGCAATGTCGATATCGGTGTCATCACCGCTGCCGACGCGACCGCCTGGGGCTTCAGCGGGCCCAATTTGCGCGCCAGCAATGTCGCCTGGGATTTGCGCAAGTCGCAGCCGTACGAAGTCTATGACCGGCTCGATTTCGAGGTCATCGTCGGCAACCACGGCGATTGCTACGACCGCTTCATGGTCCGCATGGAAGAAATGCGCCAGAGCGTGCGGCTGATCCGCCAATGCATTGCCGACATGCCCGAAGGCCCGGTGTCGAGCCTCGACCGCAAGGTCGTGCCGCCGTCGCGCAGCGAAATGAAGCGCTCGATGGAAGCGCTGATCCACCATTTCAAGCTCTACACCGAAGGCTTCCACGTGCCGGCGGGCGAGGCCTATGTCGCGACCGAAAGCCCCAAGGGTGAATTCGGCGTCTATCTGGTCAGCGACGGCACCAACAAGCCGTACCGCTGCCACATCCGCGCCACCGGCTTTTCGCATCTGCAGGCGATGGATTTCCTGTTGAAGGGCCATATGCTCGCCGAC
>CALDHQ010000036.1 GCA_937894055.1 uncultured Polymorphobacter sp. | reverse complement strand
AAACGCATCGCTAACGGCGCGCGTTTCAGATTTCGCCGTCGACAGGTTCGAGTCCAGCTTCGCGCAATTCCGCCAGCAACGCCTCGGCAGCGGTCGCCAGCACGTGCGGATCGGTGGCCCGCAGCACGAAGTTGGCGCCGGTGCGGCCATCGCGCCAGAACGGATAGCTGCCGATCTGGACGCCGTCATGCGCCTTTTCGACGGCGCCGAGCAGCACCGCGACGCGGCTTTCGGCGGTCCAGGCGCCGACCGAGCGGCTGAGCACCGGGTCGCCGCCCTCGAGCTTGCCGTCGAGCGAGGCAAGCATGCCCTGGGTGATCACCGGCACGCCGGCCATGATGAAGATATTGTCGATACGGATGCCCGGCGCGCCGGTGCGGGCGTTTTCGAGCAAGCTCGCGCCTTCGGGGACGCGCGCCATGCGCAGCCGCGCGTCGGTCAGCTTGTCCTTGTAATAGCCCGCCAGAATGGCGCGCGCTTCGGGGTGGATGACGACGCCGACACCTAGGGCGGCAGCAATTGCGTCGACGGTGATGTCATCATGCGTCGGCCCGATGCCGCCGGTGGTGAAGACATAGTCGTATTTGGTGCGCAGCGCGTTGATCGCCTCGGCAATCGCGTCCATTTCGTCCGCCACGACGCGCACCTGCTTCAACCGGATGCCCTGCACGTTGAGCCATTTCGCCAGATAGGCGAGGTTGGCGTCCTGCGTGCGCCCCGACAGGATTTCATCGCCGATGATGATCAGCGCGGCGGTCCAGATGCGTGTTTTATCGGTCATCACGCCGGTTTAGCCGAGCCGCGCGCGCGTGGGAAGCGTGGCAATGTTGCGCAGCCGCGGGGGAGTGCCTATTATGGCCGGATGAACATTGCCGAAGATTATGCCGACCTTGACGAGCGCACGCAGGGTATCCGCCTGCACGACGCTGCCGCGTTCGCCGGGATGCGCGCGGCCGGACGGCTGGCGGCCGAGGCGCTCGACATGCTGGTGCCGCACGTGGTGCCCGAAGCGCTGACCATCGATCTCGATGAAATGGTCCGCAACTTCGTGCTCGACCGCGGCGCGGTGCCCGCCACCATCTTCTACCGCGGCTACAGCCATTCGTCGTGCATCAGCATCAACCATGTCGTCTGCCACGGCATCCCCGGCGCCAAGCGCCTCAAGGACGGCGACATCGTCAATATCGACGTCACCGTCGTCGTCGATGGCTGGCACGGCGATACCAGCCGCATGTTCCTCGTCGGCGATGTCGGCGTGAAGGCCAAGCGCCTGGTCGACATCACCTGGGAATGCCTGCAACGCGGCATCGCGGCGGCGAAGCCCGGCAACACCGTCGGCGACATCGGCTATGCCATCCAGTCCTATGCCGAGGCGCAGCGCTGCTCGGTGGTCCGCGATTTCTGCGGCCATGGCCTCGGCCGCGTCTTCCACGACGCGCCCAACATCGTCCACTACGGCCGGCCGGGGCGTGGCGCCAAGCTGGTGCCGGGCATGTTCTTCACCATCGAGCCGATGATCAACCTCGGCAAATATGACGTGAAGCTGCTCGATGACGGCTGGACGGCGGTGACGCGCGACCGCTCGCTGAGCGCGCAGTTCGAACACAGCATCGGCATCACCGACGATGGCTGCGAAGTGTTCACGCTCAGCCCCTCCGGATTGAACAACCCGCCCTACGCCTGACGCGTCGCCCGCGCTGGCAAGAATTTGGGGCCGGCGCTTTCAGGTGCGGGGAAGGACCTGTTCGACCAGGAACCGTTGAGCCTGTTCCATTGCGTCGCCTTCGGTCTCGCCATCCCAATCGAAATCAAGCGAAATGTAGTTTTTTTGACCTTGAAAGCACACGCCAATTTTGCAGGGTTCATACCGGGTGGATACCCAGCTGAATCGATATTCTTTGTCGATCACGATCCCCCTGAAAATCGCGCCGACTTGCCGCTCCACGCGCCGTTCCAAAGTTTCCCAAGAGTAGTCATTTCGGAATCGATCCACCTCGGTGTCGAACTGTCGCGTATCGAAGACTGCCTCGATTCCGTCGACATCTGACCAGCGAACGGTTGCATCTGTCCGCTGCACCTCGACGACGAGATCTGCACATCTCATTGTTCCGCACGGGCAGCGACCAACGACCATCTGATCTTTTCGCGAAAGTTGTTCGACGAGATCGGGTGGGTCCAAGCCAATCGTTTCCGTGCCGAGCCAATCTTGGCCATCGACGATGATGCGCGCCTGATGATCGGGAAAATCGGGAAATTCCGGATGCGGGCTAACTTCAATCTTAAGATGGTTGACCATGCCTTGTCCTCGGTACCACGCAAAAGTGCTCGAGATTGGCGATTTTGGCAAATGTTCGGTGCACGCGCTTATCGAACTATGGAGAGGTTGATAATTGCCGGGTCAGGCTATCGGAGCTTGATTGCCGCGCCCGCCGCGCGCACTCTGCACACAGGGTCGATCATGCGAACGGGGGCAAGCGCTTGCTGACCGACCCATCAACCGACTCCGCCGGTCACCGCAGCCGGATGCGCGCGCGGCTGCTTGAAGGCGGCGGCGAGGCGTTTCTCGATTACGAGCTGCTCGAATATGTGCTGGGGCTGGCGATTCCGCGCCGTGACACCAAGCCGCTCGCCAAGTCGTTGCTGCGGGAATTCGGCAGCTTTCCGGCGTTGCTCGCCGCCTCGCCGGCCGAACTGCAGCGCATCGACGGGCTGACCGAAGGCGCCGCGGCGGCGCTCAAGTTCATCGAAGCGGCGTCGCTCAGGTCATTGCGTGCTGCAGCGCTCGACCGCCCGGTGCTGTCGGGCTGGCAGGCGCTCAGCGACTATCTCCACGCCGCGATGGCGCATAAATCGACCGAGGAGTTCCGCGTCATCTTCCTCGACAACCGCAACATCCTGATGCGCGACGAGGTCATGTCTTCGGGCACCGTCAACGCCGCGCCGGTCTATCCGCGCGAGATCGTCAAACGCGCGCTCGACCTGTCGGCGAGTGCGGTGGTGCTGGTGCACAACCACCCGAGCGGCGACCCGTCGCCGAGCCGCGACGACATTGCGATGACCAAGGCCATTGTCGAAGCCGGGCGGCATCTGGGGCTGGCGGTCCATGACCATGTCATCATCGGCAAGACCGGCCACGCCAGCTTCCGGGCGCTCGGCTTGCTCTGATGCCACCCCGGCAGCGCAATTGGCGCGCCGGGGTGGCAACGGGCCGCTTACTGCGGCGTTACGGTCTTGACCGTGGTCTTGGTGGTCTGCGTCTTGACCCACGACTTGTGCGCGCTGATTTCAGCGCTGGTCGCGCGGCGATTGCCCTTCATCCACACGCCGTTCTTCAGATAGACGCCGTCGGGGGCGACGTCGGTCACGGTTGTCGTGTGCTTGGTCGTTTCGGAGACCGCCGCGGGTTCGGTCGTCGTTTGCTTGACCGTTGTCGTGGTGGTCTGCGCGCCGGCCGTGGTGGCGAGCAATGCTGCAGCGGCGACAAAGAGGATCTTGGTGTGCATGGACTCATACTCCGTTTGAACAGCAACGCGCTGCCATGGTGACAAAACCGGCGGCGCGAAAATTGGTTGCATCGCGGGCTTGTCGCCGCGGCGCGCAAGCGAGGGGTTAAACTTGGCGGGCGGCTGTGCTACCCGCGCCGCCTGTAATCACGGAGACGAACATGATTCCGCGCTATTCGCGCCCCGAAATGGTGGCGATCTGGGAACCCGAAACGCGGTTTCGCATCTGGTTCGAGATCGAGGCGCACGCGATGGACGCGCTCGCCGAGCTCGGCGTCGTGCCCAAGGATGCGGCCAAGGCCGTGTGGGAACGCGGCAAGTTCGAAGTCGAGCGCATCGACGAGATCGAGCGCGAAGTTAAGCACGACGTCATCGCCTTCCTGACCAACCTTGCCGAGCATGTCGGCGAGGAAGCGCGCTTCGTCCACCAGGGCATGACCAGCTCCGACGTGCTCGACACGTGTCTGGGCGTCCAGATGGCGCGCGCCGCCGACCTGATGATCGCCGATATCGATGCGCTGCTCGCGGTGCTCAAGCGCCGCGCCTATGAGTTCAAGGACACGCCGACGATCGGCCGCAGCCACGGCATCCATGCCGAGCCGACCACCTTCGGGTTGAAGCTGGCGCAGGCTTACGCCGAATTCGCCCGCTGCCGCGCCCGGCTGGTGATGGCGCGCGACGAGGTCGCGACCTGCGCGATTTCGGGCGCCGTCGGGACGTTTGCCAACATCGATCCGCGCGTCGAGGAACATGTCGCCAAGGCGATGGGCCTGTCGGTCGAACCCGTCAGCACGCATGTCATCCCGCGCGGCCGCCACGCGATGTACTTCGCCACGCTCGGCGTTG
>CALDHQ010000035.1 GCA_937894055.1 uncultured Polymorphobacter sp. | reverse complement strand
GGGGTGACAGCGGCAACGTCGCGCAATAAGGAACGTCGCACAGCCAAGCGGCAGTCCGGGAGATACAGGTCATGCGCGACATTCATCACTTCATCGGTGGCGCCAGCGCGCCGGGGACATCGGGCAACTGGAGCGACGTCTTCGATCCCAATACCGGCACTGTGCAGGCGCGCGTCCAGCTCGCCACCGTCGCCGAAGTCGATGCCGCGATTGCCAACGCCGCCGCCGCGCAGCCGGCCTGGGCGGCGACCAACCCGCAGCGCCGCGCCCGCGTCATGTTCGACTTCAAGCGGCTGATCGAGCGCGACATGAACAGCCTCGCCGAACTGCTGTCGTCGGAACACGGCAAGGTCATCGCCGATTCGAAGGGCGACATCCAGCGCGGGCTCGAAGTCATCGAATTCGCCTGCGGCATCCCGCATCTGCTCAAGGGCGACTATACCGGCGGCGCCGGCCCGGGCATCGACGTCTATTCGATGCGCCAGCCGCTCGGCGTGGTGGCCGGCATCACGCCGTTCAACTTCCCGGCGATGATCCCGATGTGGATGTTCGGCATGGGCGTAGCCTGCGGCAACGCCTTCATCCTCAAGCCCAGCGAGCGCGACCCGTCGGTGCCGGTCAAACTTGGCGAGCTGATGATGGAAGCCGGGCTGCCGGCGGGCATCCTCAACGTCGTCCACGGCGACAAGGTCGCGGTCGATGCCATCCTCGATAACCCGACCGTCAAGGCGGTCAGCTTCGTCGGCTCGTCGGACATCGCGCACTATGTCTACAAGCGCGGTGTCGCGGCGGGCAAACGCGTCCAGGCAATGGGCGGCGCCAAGAACCACGGCGTCGTGCTGCCCGATGCGGATCTCGACCAGGTCGTCGCCGATCTGGCGGGTGCAGCCTTCGGCTCGGCGGGCGAGCGCTGCATGGCGCTGCCGGTGGTCGTGCCGGTCGGCGAAAAGACCGCGCTGGCGCTGCGCGAAAAGCTGCTGCCGGCGATTGCCGAGCTGCGCATCGGCGTCTCGACCGACGCCGACGCGCACTACGGCCCGGTGGTCAGCGCCGCGCACAAGGCGCGCATCGAGGACTATATCACCATGGGCGTCAATGAAGGCGCCGAGCTGGTCGTCGATGGCCGCGGCTTCAGCCTGCAGGGCCATGAACAGGGCTTCTTCGTCGGCCCGACGCTGTTCGACCACGTCAAGCCGAGCATGCAGTCGTACCAGGAGGAAATCTTCGGCCCCGTGCTGCAGATGGTCCGCGCCGACAGCTTTGCCCAAGCCTTGGCACTGCCGAGCGAGCATCAATATGGCAACGGCGTCGCCATCTTCACGCGCAACGGCGAGGCCGCGCGCGAATTCGCAGCCCAAGTCGAAGTCGGCATGGTCGGCATCAACGTGCCGATCCCGGTGCCGGTCGCCTATCACAGCTTTGGCGGCTGGAAGCGTTCGGCGTTTGGCGACACCAACCAGTACGGCACCGACGGCGTGCGCTTCTATACCAAGGTCAAGACCGTCACCCAGCGCTGGCCCGCCGCCGGCACGCTCGCCGATAGCAGCTTCATCATCCCGACGATGAAGTAGGAGGAATTCCCGATGTCGTATGAAACTTTGCTCGTCGAAACCCATGGCCGCGTCACGCTGATCCGCCTCAACCGGCCGCAAGCGCTCAACGCGCTCAACAGTCAGGTGATGAACGATCTCATTGCTGCACTCGGCGCGTTCGATGCCGATGACAGCCAGGGCTGCGCGGTCATCACCGGCAGCGAAAAGGCCTTCGCGGCGGGCGCCGACATCAAGGAAATGGCCGAGTTGGCCTTCGCCGACACCTTCGGCGGCAATCTGTTCGCCGGCTATGACCGCGTCATCGCGACGCGCAAGCCGGTGATCGCCGCGGTCAGCGGCTTCGCGCTCGGCGGCGGCTGCGAGCTGGCGATGATGTGCGACTTCATCATCGCCGCCGACAGCGCCAAGTTCGGCCAGCCCGAAATCAAGCTCGGCGTCACGCCGGGCATGGGCGGCAGCCAGCGCATGGCGCGCGCCATCGGCAAGGCCAAGACGATGGAAATGTGCCTGACCGGTCGGATGATGGGCGCCGAAGAGGCCGAAGCTGCCGGGCTGGTCGCGCGCGTCGTGCCCGCCGCCGACCTCATCGCCGAAGCGCTCAAGTCGGCTGAAGCGGTGGCATCAATGTCGCCAATTGCAGCGCGCGCGGTCAAGGAAATGGTCAATGTCGCGTTCGAAACGCCGTTGGCGCAGGGCGTGCTGTTCGAACGCCGGCTGTTCGACGGACTGTTCGGCTCCGAAGACCAGAAGGAAGGCATGGCGGCGTTCATCGCCAAGCGCGCCGCCGACTGGAAGGGACGCTAAGCCATGAAGATCGGCTTCATCGGGCTCGGCAACATGGGCGGCGGCATGGCCGCCAACCTCGTCAAGGCGGGCCACGCGGTCAACGCCTTCGACCTGTCGGGCGATGCCTGCGCGCGGGCGCGTGACGCCGGTTGCAGCATTGCCGCCGACGCTGCTGCCGCTGTCACTGGCGCCGATGCTGTGGTCACGATGCTGCCCGCCGGCACGCATGTCCGCAGCGTCTATGCGCAATCCGTGTTCGGCACTGCCGCCAAGGGCACGCTGCTGCTCGATTGCTCGACGATCGACGTCGCCAGCGCCAAGGCCGTCGCCGCAGAGGCCGATGCCGCCGGACTGGTCATGGTCGATGCACCGGTGTCGGGCGGAATCGCTGCCGCCAATGCCGGTACGCTGACCTTCATGGTCGGCGGCAGCAGCGAGGCATTCGCGCGCGCCGAAGTCGTGCTCGCCGCGATGGGCAAGGCGATCATCCATGCCGGCGGTGCCGGCGCAGGGCAGGCGGCGAAGATCTGCAACAACATGCTGCTCGGCGCGTCGATGGTGGCGACGGCGGAAGCGTTCGTGCTGGCGCAGAAGCTCGGGCTCGACGCGCAGACTTTCTTCGACATCAGTTCAAAGGCGAGTGGCCAGTGCTGGTCGATGACGAGCTATTGCCCGGTGCCAGGGCCGGTGCCGACCGCGCCGGCGAACCGCGACTATGAAGGCGGCTTCGCAGCCGCACTGATGCTCAAGGACTTGAAACTTGCGGTCGAGGCCGCGCAGTCGGTCGGTGCCTCGGTGCCGATGGGCGCGCAGGCCGAAGCGCTCTACCAGATGTTCGCCGGGCTCGGCGGCGCACCGAAGGACTTTTCGGCAGTGATCAAGCTGCTGGACGGCAGCTGGCGCGACTGAAATGGGCGACGACGCGCCGCGGCTGAAGCTCAAGGCGCAGCTGCTGTGCGGCGACACGATCGCCATGGGGCCGGGCAAGGCCGACTTGCTTGAGGCGGTGCGCGCCACCGGATCGATTTCGGCGGCGGGCAGGGCACTTGGCTTCAGCTACCGGCGCACCTGGCTGCTCGTCGACACGATGAACCGCGCCTGGCGCGAACCGCTTGTCGCCACCGCGCATGGTGGTGCCAAGGGTGGCGGCGCCGTGCTGACGCCGCTCGGCGAAACCGTGCTTGCCCAATACCGCGCACTTGAGGTCGCCATCGCCAAGGCGGCCGCCAAGCCGGCGGCAGCACTGCTGGCCGCCGTGCTGCCGACACCGCGCCCGTAGCACGCGCGAAAATTCCCTCGCGCCGCACCAGCGGGCTGGCGCTCAATCGCAATCGATGTATATGTTGAAACATATCGAGTCGATGCGAACAGGGGCGCAGGATGGAGCTACGGATCGGGCGGCGTTTCTTGCTGTTGGGCGGATTGCTGGCGCTCGCAGCGACACCCGTCGCGGCACAGCCAACCAAGGGCCCGCTGGTGCTCGCTGCCGCCAGCCTGCAGGAATCGCTCACCGCTGCTGCCGATGCCTGGGCCGCAAAGGGCAATCCGCGTCCGGTGCTGTCGTTTGCCGCAAGCTCGGTGCTGGCACGGCAGATTGATGCCGGCGCACCCGCCGACATGTTCATCGCCGCCGACGAGCCGTGGATGGATTTCCTCGCGAACAAGAAGCTCATCGTGCCAGGCACGCGCACCAGCTTCCTGACCAATACGCTGGTGCTGGTGGCACCCGCGTCGCGGCCGTTCAAACTTGCCATCACACCGGGCTTCGCTTTGGCAGCGGCGCTCGGCAACGGCCGGCTGGCGATGGCCGACCCCGACTCGGTGCCGGCGGGTAAATACGGCAAGGCGGCGCTGACCAACCTCGGTGTCTGGCGCGCTGTCGAAGCCAGGGTGGTGCGCGCCGAAAACGTCCGCGCCGCACTGCTGCTGGTGGCGCGCGACGAAGCGGCGGCGGGCATCGTCTACGGTACCGACGCGCGCGCTGCCAAGGATGTCGTGGTGGTCGGCACCTTCCCCGAAATCAGCCACGCGCCGATCACCTATCCGCTGGCGATTGTCGCAGGGTCGCGTCACCCGGGCAGTGCCGGCTTCCGCGCCTTCCTGCTGTCGGACGCTGGAAAGGCCATCTTCGCAAAATACGGATTCGGCACCCGCTGAGCAGGGCGTAACAGGGGAGATTTTGAATGACCGGTTTCCGCCGGCAACTGCGTGTTGCCGAATGCAAAGTCGTGTCTGCGTTGGCAATGGCGGTGGCGCTCGCCGCCCCGGCGCTGGCGCAATCGCCAAGTGCCGCCGACGTGGCAGCGATGCAGGCGCGGCTCGACGCGCAGGACGCGCAGATCAAGGCACTCAACTCCAAGGTCGACCAGCTGACGCAGGTGCTGGCGACGCGTGTGTCAGGTGTCGAAGCCGCGACCGACAACGGCAAGGTGGTGATGACCGCGCCCAGCCCGCGGCTCGAATCTGCGGGCAGCAACTATAGCCTCGCCATCGTCGGCGTGCTGCAGCCCGAAGTCGGCTTCTACCATCAATATGACGCCGGGCCGGGGGCACCACTGCTTTACAACGGCGCGATCATTCGCCGCGCCCAAATCGGCGTGCAGGGTAGTTTCGGCGACTTCGGCTATGCGCTGGTCGTTGATGCGGCCGCGACCGGCGGCATGGCATCGGCGGTGCGCGATGCGTGGATCAGCTATGGCGGGCTGCGGCCGCTGACGCTGACTATCGGCAACCAGAAGCCGCAGAACGGCATGGAGCCGAGCTTCTCCGACCGCTCGAACGCCTCGACCTTCCTTGAAGCCGGGTTGCCG
>CALDHQ010000034.1 GCA_937894055.1 uncultured Polymorphobacter sp. | reverse complement strand
CCGATACAATCGAAAGTGGCTTCGCTAGCATTGCCCGCGCTGTTAAGATCAAGAAATCTGAGCGGGGGCAAGCCATATGGTCACTACAATTGTTCTATTACTTGTAGTTGGCACATTGATCTATTTTATGTTTCGCGCGCCATCGAACAATAATGCATTGCAGCTACGTGACCCGATCGCAAAGGGCAGCAGCAAGGCTTCCAGCAGATCGGCTACAGCGCGGCTAAACGCTGCTGCACGCCGAGAATGCGAAGCAATCAATGAGTCTGGAAGAGCAAAGGCGCGCCAATCGGACGATTGGAATGATCGGGAATGGCTACACCCGGAAGATTGGGCGCGGATGCGCAGTCCGATTTTGCTGCTTGTCGCTGTCGCTCGCGCCGACGGCGAAGTGCATGACGAAGAGGCCCAGATCATCGCGTCATGGACCGCTTGGCGGCTGGAAAACTCTCATTGGGGCGGCGTCTATTCAGAACCGAAAGTCCAAGCGCTTCGCAAGTTGATCCCAAAGTTAAATCCCAGTCGGAGTGAAACCGAAGACGCTACTGCTGATTGCGCCAGAGCCATGAGCAAGAAGCAGAAGCGAGCCTATTTTGAGCACCTGAACCGGATCAAATTGCTTAGTGGGGACGCTGGAATCAAACTGGCGCACACGATCGAAACTGAGATTGCGTCAGCGGACAGCGCAACGGACGAAGGCTGAATTTCAAGATTGTAATGTTGGGTCACAGCTTTCATCGGGAAGGACGAGCCAAAATGCATGGGTGCAGGGGCAAGCCCCTGCCCGCCGGAGGCCCTTTAACCCCTACCCGTGATGCAACCCGCGCGCGGTCCAGTAGAACCGCGTCAGCAGCAGCCCCGCCGCGCACAGCGACGCGGCGATCACCGCCCAGACGATGCCCGGCACGCCGAGGCCGGCGGGCAGCGCGAGGTAGTAGCCGAGCGGCAGCATGACCAGCATGTAGCTGATGCTGTGCGTCAGCGACGGCACCCAGACGTCGCCGCGGGCGCGCAGCGACTGGGCCGCGACGACCTGCAGCCCGTCGGCGACGAAGAACAGGCACGACAGCAGCAGCGCCGCGGTTGTGGCGGCACGCACCGCCGGGTCGAGGGTGTAGGCGGCGGCGATGCGCTCGGCACCGAAACCGACGACGGCGCAGATGAACAGCGTCACGGCCAGCGTCGCGCTGAAGCCGAGCGTGCCGGCGCGGCGCACTGCGGGCAGGTCGTCGGCGCCCCATGACCGCCCGACGAGCACCGAGGTGGCGACTGCCAGCCCCAATGGCACCATGAAGATCAGCGCCGCGACGTTGAGCACGATGGCCCAGGTCGCAACCGCGGTGACGCCGAGCCAGCCGGCATAGATGCTCATGCCGGCGAACGCGCTGGTTTCGACGAAGTGCGACACCGAGGCGCCGTAGCCAACGCGACGCATTTCGGCGGCAGCTGCCGGGTCGCGCGGTGCCTTGTCGAACACACCCAGCCCGCGCGATTTCGACCAGAAGATGATGAGTGCCGCAACGAACCCGAGCAGCGCGACGCGCGCGCCGAGCGTCGCCCAGGCGCTGGCGACCGCGCCTTCGACGGGGAACGGTGATGTGCCCGGCACCAGCCACAGATTGAGCACCAGATTGACGGCGTTGGCGCCCCACATCGCCACCATGCCGCGCACCGGGTGGCCGTGCGCCTCCAGCCAGAACACCCCGGTATCGGCGATGAGGATGGGGATCAGCGACAGCGCAAACAGCTGCAGCACCGGCGTCGAGCCGTCGGCGAGGTCGGTTTCCAGCCCGATACTATGCATCAGCGGGCCGCCGAGGCCGCCGAGCACGAGCGCGGCGAGGATGCCGACCCACAGCGAATAGACCAGCCCGCGCCGCAGGATGGCGCCGGTGGCGGCCGCACGGCCTTCGCCGATGGCTTGGCTGGTCATCACCTGCACGCCGCTGAGCAGCCCGATCGAGGTGGTCAGCACGATGGCGGTGGGCGCCCAGCCGAGCGCCTGATAGCCGAGCTCGGTTGCCGAATGGCGGCCGACGACCAGCGTGTCGGTCAGCCCCATCGCCATGATGCCGAGCCGCGACACGACGACCGGCGCCGCCAGCCGCAGCAGCGGCCCGATGGCGACGGGAATGTCTTCGGTGGTGGCAGGCGCGGTGGTCATTGTTGATCCAGGTTCAAAACAGCCGGCCGCAATAGCCGAATCGCGCCGGCAAGTCACGCATGTGCGACCGGTGCTGGTGCAGCGCGAAGAATTGCTACGCGGTCGGGCGCTTGCCGCCGCGCTGCACGCGCTTTACATCGGCGAGGATCAAACTTTGCCGGAGTGCTGCATGTCCAATCCGCTTTTCCGTCCGTTCAACATGGCCGGGCTGCAATTGCCCAACCGCGTCGTCATGGCGCCGATGACGCGCAGCTTTTCGCCGAACGGCGTGCCCGGCGCCGATGTCGCGGCCTATTACCGCGCGCGCGCCGTCGGCGAAGTCGGGCTGATCGTCACCGAAGGCACCGGCATCGACCGCGTCGGGTCGGTCAATGACCCCAATATCCCGCGTTTCCACGGCGATGCGGCGCTGGCGGGCTGGGGCAATGTCGTCAAGGAAGTCCATGGCGTCGGCGGGCTGATCGCGCCGCAGCTCTGGCATGTCGGCGCGGCGATCAACCACGCCAACCCGTCGCCGCCGCCGCAGGAAAGCCCGTCGGGGCTGTTCAAGCCCGGCAAGGCCTGGGGCGAGAAGATGAGCGAAAGCGACATCGCCGACACCGTCGCGGCGTTTGCCAAGGCGGCCGGTGCGGCGAAGCAGCTCGGCTTCGACACCATCGAGCTGCACGGCGCGCACGGCTATCTGATCGACCAGTTCTTCTGGACCGGCACCAACGAACGCAGCGACAGCTGGAACGGCGACACGATCGCGCAGCGCGGCAAGTTCGCTGCCGAAATCCTGAAAGCCGTGCGCGCCGAAGTCGGTGCCGACTATCCGGTCATCATCCGCATTTCGCAGTGGAAGCAGCAGGCGTTCGACCACAAGGTCGCAACCTCGCCCGCCGAACTCGAGGCCTGGCTGGCGCCGATGTCCGACGCCGGTGCCGACGTGTTCCACTGCTCGCAGCGCCGCTTCTGGGAGCCCGAGTTCCCCGATATCGACGGCGCCGACGGGCTCAACTTCGCCGGCTGGGTCAAGAAGCTCACCGGCATCCCCACCATCGCTGTCGGCTCTGTCGGCCTCTCGTCCGAATTCACCGGCGCGTTCCGCGGCGAGGGCTCAGCTGCTGGCAAGCTCGACGAAACCATTGACCGTCTCGATCGTGGCGAGTTCGATCTCGTCGCTGTCGGCCGCGCCATCTTGCAAGACCCGGAATGGGTGTTGAAGGTGAAAGCCGGAAAATTCTCCGAACTCCGCGACTACGACGCCGCGGCGCTTCAAACCTACTACTAGGGAGCTCTCATGACGCCCGCCCTGTTCTGGCTTGCTGCGACGCTGGTCCTTGCCATCGTCTACATCTTCGCTCCGGCTTTCGTTCGCACCCAGCGTCTGGGGATGAAATGGAATGCCGGTCCGCGTGATGTGACCGCAGATCCGGGCGCAGTGGCGGGGCGTCTTGCGCGCGCGCAGTCCAACCTGTTCGAAACATTGCCGCTCGTCATTGGCGCCGTGCTGATCGCGCATGTCGCCAATGCCGATGCGGGCCTGAGCGCCCTTGGCGTCCAGATCGTTTTCTGGTCCCGCGTCGCCTACCTGCCACTCTACGGCTACGGCATCCCTTATCTGCGCAGCCTCGCCTGGGTTGCCGGCTTCGCCGGTCTTGGCATCGTGCTGTTCGCGGTGTTCACCGCCGGACCGGCGTGAGATCCGGCAACTAAAGCGCAATCCGCGACTGCCGCACGCGCGCGCATTGCCCGTCAGTGGCGGCCATGACAGACATCAGTCTCCGTTGGTGCGCGGGGTGCAGTCATGACATGGTCCGCCTTTGCAACTCGGCTCGCCGCGCTCGTTTTTCTTGCCATGTTCGCCGCGTCCGCGTTCGCCCAGCAGGCAATTCCCC
>CALDHQ010000033.1 GCA_937894055.1 uncultured Polymorphobacter sp. | reverse complement strand
CGGCACGCGCCACGACGACGTGGCTGGCGGCGATTTCAGCGGGCAAGTCGACGAAATAGGCGGCGACGGTCGGCTCGATGCCTGCAGCACGATAGGCCGCGGTGACGGCGGCGGCATCCTCGTCGCGTGCCTGGTGCACGACATCGAGCCGCGCGCGCAAGGCGTCAGGCAGTGCGGCAACCGCTGCGGGCACCACCTGCGACAGGATGCTGGCGCCCTGGCTGCCGCCGGTGACGAGCAACCGCAGCCGCGGCGCATCGGCGAGGAACGGCACGGCACGCGCTGCAATGACTTCGGGGCGTACCGGATTGCCGGTCAGCACCGTCTTGCCCGTCCAACCGGCGGCGAGGCGGCGGACCTTGGCGTAGCTGGTGGCGATGCGGTTGACGCGCGGCGCGAGGAAGCGGTTGACGCGGCCCAGCACGGCATTCTGTTCATGGATGACGGTGGGCAGCTTCATTGACAGCGCCGCTAGCAGACCGGGCAGCGCCGGATAGCCGCCGAAGCCGACGACGGCACGGGGGCGGATGTCTGCAAATAGCCGACGCGCCGTGCCGCGGCCGCGCCAGATGCTGGCGGCGACCTTGGGCAGCGCCAGCATGCCGCTACGGCCGGTGCTCGCGGCATCGACGACGGTGCGTGGGAAGCCTTCAAAAAGCCCGGGGAAACGCAGGCCGCGCGCGTCGGTAACGAGGTGGACCGCATGGCCGCGCGCACGCAGCTCGGTCGCCAGCACATGCGCGGGCACCATGTGACCGCCGGTGCCACCAGCAGCGAGCACGAAGGGGCGCGTTGCGGTCACGCCGCCTGCCAGCGGCGCGCGTATGGCGACGCCTTGAGGAAAGGATTGCGTCGCGTCAGCGCCAGCAAAAGCCCCATACCGAGCGCCAGCGCAAGGTACGACGAACCGCCATGGCTGATGAACGGCAGCGTCATGCCCTTGGACGGCAAAAGCTTGAGATTCACGGCCATATTGATCGCCGCCTGAAGTCCGAATTGTGTCACTAGCCCCGCCGCTGCGAGAAAGATGAACGGATCTTCCTCATCAAGCAGTTGTAGCAAAACCCGCACCACAATCGCAAGATATAGTATTGCCAGCAGCATGCAGGCGATGGCGCCGAACTCCTCGCCGATAACCGAAAAAATGTAGTCGGTATGCGGCTCGGGCAGCTTGAATTTCATCCGGCCTTCGCCCGGACCGGTGCCGAACAGGCCGCCGGCGCGGAAGCAATCGAGCGCGCGATCGATCTGATAGGTGTCGCCGCCGCCGGTGATGAAGCGGTCGATGCGGCTGGTGACGTGCGGCACGAAAAGATACGCCAAGCCGATGCCGCCGACCGCGATCACGATGAGGATGCCGATCACCGATAGCCCCATTCCGGCGAGCACGGCCTGCGCCAGCCACACCGCGCTGAACAATGCCGTCTGGCCGAAATCGGGCTGCTTGACGAGCAGCCCAGCGACGACGACCAGCAGCAGGAACGACAATTGCATCGTCGGCATCGTCGGATCTTCGATGCGTGCCGACAGCAGCCACGCCGTCGTCACGATGAACAGCGGCTTGAGGAACTCGGAGGGCTGGAAGCCGAAGCCCGGCAGCTGCAGCCAGCGCGTCGCGCCATTGGCTTCATGGCCGAGGATCGGCACCAGCATCAGCGCGACGATGCAAAAAGCCGTGCCGGCAATCGCCAGCCGCTTGGCCCATACAATCGGCAGCATCGACACCGCCAGCATGACCGGCACGCCGGCCATGATCCACAGAATCTGGCGTTTGAGGTAATAGAGGTCACCGACGACGACGCTGCCGCCCGAATAGCGATGCGCGGCCGCGGGCGATGCCGCAGCCACCGCCAATGCCCCGCAGCCGATCAGCATCAGCACCATCACCAGCAGCGGCCGGTCGATCGTCCAGAACCAGCGGCCGAGCGCCGACCGGTTGTTGCGCGAAAGCGTTGCCGACAGCGAATTGGTCAGCGAATTGGCGGGGGCGGCGCGCGATGCCATCACAGACTCTCCACAATGCTGACGAAGGCACGGCCGCGCGCTTCGAAGTCGCTGAACTGGTCGAACGAGGCACACGCCGGCGACAGCAACACCGTGTCACCGGGGCGTGCGGCGGCTGCGGCGGTGCGCGTCGCGACCTCAAGCGTGCCGGCTTCGATGACGGGGACATGCGGCTTGAGGATTGACGCGAACACCGGCATCGCCTCGCCAATAAGGTAGGCCGCCGCGACGTGGCCGAGTTGCGGCAGGCAGGCGTCGAGTTCGAGAGTCTTGGCGAGCCCGCCGGCAATCCAGTGGATGCGCGGGTAGGCGGCAAGCGCCGGTGCCGTCGACGTCGGGTTGGTCGCCTTGCTGTCATTGACGAACAGCACGCCGTTCATCTCGCGCACGCGCTCCATGCGGTGTTCGAGGCCGGGATAGCTTGCCAATCCGGCAGCGATCTGCGCGTCGGTCAGCCCCAGCGCGCGCACGGTAGCGATGGCGGCGGCGGCGTTCTGGGCATTGTGCGGGCCCTGCAGGCTCGGCCAATCGGCCTGTTCGGTGCCGATGTCAGTAGTGGCGACGGTGACCAGCTTCGCACTGACCGACGCCGCAACGGCGCGGGTGTAATCGTCTTCGGCGGCGATGACCGCCGTATGGTCATCCGACTGCATCGCGAACAGTCGTGCCTTGGCGGCGGCATAGCCCGCCATGTCGCCATGGCGGTCGAGGTGGTCGGGCGTGATGTTGAGCAACACCGCGACGTCGCAGTCGAGGCTGAAGGTCAGGTCGAGCTGGTACGACGACAGTTCGAGCACATAGACGCCACCGGCGGGGAGCGGTTCCTGCGCCATGATCGGCAGCCCGATGTTACCGCCAAGCCGCGCTTCGACGCCGGCACTTTGCAGCAAATGATGGATCAGCGCGGTTGTCGTCGACTTGCCGTTGGTGCCGGTGATACCGACCACGCGGTGCGACGGCAGTTCGGTACGCGCCTGGGCGAACAGTTCAATGTCGCCGATGATCCTGACGCCGGCGCCAGCTGCGCGCTGCGTCAGCGGATGCGTGCGCAGCGGCACGCCCGGCGATACCACCAACGCGTCAAGACCTACCAGATTGGCGTCGTGCAGATCGACCAGCGGCACCGCGCAGTCTTCGCGCGCTGCCGGCTTGTCGTCCCAGGCGACGACATCGGCGCCGCTGGCGACAAGCGCGTCGATGACCGCCTTGCCGGTGCGCGCCAGACCGTAGACCGCGTAGCGTTTGCCGCGAAAGGCGTTTGCCGTGATCACCGCAGCTTCAGCGTGGCGAGACCGGCGAGCGCCAGCACGATCGCGACGATCCAGAAACGGATCACCACAGTCGACTCGCTCCAGCCGAGATGTTCGAAATGGTGGTGGATCGGCGCCATCTTGAAGACGCGCTTGCCGGTGGTCTTGAAGCTGACGACCTGGACGATGACGCTGACGGTTTCGAGCACGAACAGCCCGCCGATCAAGAGCAGC
This sequence comes from uncultured Polymorphobacter sp., assembly GCA_937894055.1. Lineage (GTDB taxonomy): Bacteria > Pseudomonadota > Alphaproteobacteria > Sphingomonadales > Sphingomonadaceae > Polymorphobacter_A. Next base: position 12,883 of record CALDHQ010000033.1, on the reverse strand, counting down.
ACGATTTCATGGCGCGTGATGACGGCGATCATGCCGAGCGCGCCGCCCAAAGCGAGGCTGCCGGTATCGCCCATGAACACCGCCGCCGGCGGCGCGTTGTACCACAGGAAGCCGAGGCAGGCGCCGATGACGGCGGCGGTGAAGATGGCGAGTTCGCCCGAACCCGCGACATGATGGATGCCGAGATAGTCGCTGAATTTGATGTTGCCCGCGAGATAGGCGATGACGCCGAGCGTCAGTGCCGCGATGATGACCGGCATCGTCGCCAGCCCGTCAAGGCCATCGGTCAGGTTCACCGCATTGCCGAACCCCGCAATGATGAACGATGCAAAGGCGATGTAGAAGAGTCCGAGCGCCAGCCCGCCGTCCTTGAGCAAGGGCAGGTAGAGCGTCGAGTCGCCCGTGTACCAGACCACCCAGGCACACGCCGCACCAGCGATGGCGAACTCCATCAACAATCGGACACGCCCCGAAACGCCCTTGTGCGAGCGCTTCGTCACCTTGTCATAGTCATCCATGAAGCCGATGGCGCCGAAGCCCAAGGTTACAAACAGGCAGGCCCAGGTGTAGCCGTTGCCGAGGTCCATCCACAGCAACGTCGACAGCGTCATCGAAATCAGGATGAGCAGGCCACCCATTGTCGGCGTGCCGCGCTTGGTTATGAGGTGCGACGCCGGCCCGTCCTCGCGGATCGGCTGGCCTTCCTTGCCCTGCATCTTGCGCAGCCAGATGATGAAGCGCGGCCCGGCAATCAGCGCGATGGCGAGCGCGGTGATCAGTGCCGCGCCGCTGCGGAAGGTGATGTAGCGGAACAGGTTGGAAAAGCCTTCGAAACCAGCCAGGTCGGCGAGAACATAAATCATGACGCCACATCCCCCTGCAGTTCGGCCACCAGCCGGCCGAGGCCGACACTGTTCGAGCCCTTGACGAGCAACACATCATCCTCGGCAAGCTCGCCGTTGACCGCCGCGAGTGCGGCAGCAGCATCAGGCACATAGAGCGTGCTGAGTTTCTGCCGCAGCGTTGCCGCGAGCGGCTTGATCTCTTCACCAACCAGAATGGCGCGATCGACACCGGCGGCGGTGACGGCGCCGGCTAAGCCGAGGTGATAGTCATCCGAGCCGCTGCCGAGTTCGCGCATCGCGCCGAGTATCGCCAGACGGCGGCCACGGCGTTGCGGGCGAATTTCGCCGAGCACGGCGAGTGCCGCTGCCATCGAAGCGGGGTTGGCGTTGTAGCTTTCGTCAATGATGACCGCGCTGCCGTCGCCGCGCGCAATGCGCAGCCGCTTGCCGCGTCCGGGCAGGTCCGAAAGTTCGGCCAGCGCCAGCCCGGCGAGCGCAAGGTCGCCGCCGGCAGCCTGCACACCAGCGAGCACCGCGAGCGCATTGCCGAGCCAGTGGCGACCCGCCATGCCGACCTTGAAGGTCAGCCGGGTGCCCAGCACATCGGCGGTGGCGGTCGTGCAATCGGGCAGGATGGCATAGTCGAGCGCACGGACATCGGCGCCTTCGCCCAGGCCGAAGGTGATGATGCGCGCCGCGTGCGGCTTGGCATGGGCGATCAGCCGGTCGCGGTGGACGCTGTCGAACGGAATGATGGCAATGCCGCCGGGTTCGAGCCCGGCGAAGACCTCACCCTTGGCGTCGGCAATCGCTTCCTCGCTGGCGAAGAATTCACGGTGGGCGCTGGCGATCCAGGTGATGACCGCGATGTTGGGCCGCACCAGTTGCGTCAGCACGGCCAGTTCGCCGCTATGGTTCATGCCCATTTCGAAGATGCCGAAGCGGCTATCGGCCGGCATCCGCGACAGGCTCAGCGGCACGCCGGTGTGGTTGTTGTACGACTTGACCGAGGCATGCGTGTGCCCGGGTGCGAAACGGTCGAGCGCCGCGCGCAACGCCTCCTTGACGCCGGTTTTCCCGACGCTTCCGGTAACGCCGATGACTGTAGCTGCTGTGCGCGACCGCGCGGCGCGGCCCAACGCATCGAGTGCGGCAGTGGTGTCGGCGACCAGAACATGCGGTGCGTCCGCCGGCGTGCTGACCAGCAACCCTGCGGCACCGCGTTCGAGCGCAGTCGGGATGAAGCGGTGGCCGTCGGTGGTTTCGCCCTTGAGCGCCACGAACAGCTCGCCGCCGATGACTTCACGCGAATCGAAGCAGACGCCGCCGGCGTTGAACGGCGCGGATACGCTGCCACCGGTGGCAGCGGCAATCGCGTCTGCGGTCCAGAGCGGGGCGGTCATTGTGCGCACTCGCGCGCAACCTGCACGTCATCGAACGGCAGGACGCGGTTGCCGACGATCTGGCCCTGTTCATGGCCCTTGCCGGCGATCAGGATGACGTCATCGCCACCGGCGGCTTTGATGGCAGCGGCAATTGCCGAACGGCGGTCACCGATTTCAGTCGCGCCTGCGGCTGCAGCCATGATGTCGGCGCGGATGCTTGCCGGATCTTCGCTGCGCGGATTGTCATCGGTGACGATGACGACGTCGGCCTGCTCGACGGCGATGGCGCCCATTTGCGGGCGCTTGCCGGTGTCGCGGTCGCCGCCGGCGCCGAACACCAGATGCAACTTGCCACGCGTGTGCGGCCGCAGCGCCGCAATCGCCGCGACGAGGCCGTCGGGCGTATGGGCATAATCGACATAGACCGGCGCACCCGCTGCAGTGATGACCGCGCGTTCGAGCCGGCCGCGTACCGGTTGCAGCCGCGACAGCCCGCCCAGCGTCGTGGCGAGATCGCCACCGGTCGCCAGCACCAGCCCCGCCGCGACGAGCGCATTGGCGGCCTGATAGGCGCCGATCAGCGGCAGATTGACCTTGTGCGTCTTGCCGCCGGCTTCGAGTTCGAGCGTCTGGCCAAGCTGGGTCGGGGTGCGCGAGACCATGCGGATCGTTTCGCCGAGTGTCCCGACGGTCAGCAGCTTGAGGCCGCGCACGCGCGCTGCCGCAATCGCGCGTTCGCTCCAGGCATCATCGGCCCAGATCACAGCGGCGCCATCGCCATCGACGACTTCGCTGAACAGCCGCAGCTTGGCGTTGAAATAGGCCTCCATCGTCTCGTGATAGTCGAGGTGGTCGCGGCTCAGATTGGTGAACGCGCCCGCTGCAACCGGCAGCCCTTCGGTGCGATACTGCGCCAGGCCATGGCTCGAGGCTTCGAAGCTGGCGTGGGTAATGCCCTCGCGCTGCAGCCCGGCCATGTTGGCGAGGAAGGTGACGACGTCGGGTGTAGTCAGCCCCGTCGAGACCTGGTCATTGGCGGTGGTGACGCCGAGCGTGCCGATGCTGGCGGCGACATGGCCAGCGAGCCGCCACAGCTGGCGCGTCAGTTCGGCGGTCGACGTCTTGCCGTTGGTGCCGGTGACGGCGACCGTTGTCGCGGGGAAGGGCGCAAAGAACTTTGCCGCTAGCCGCGCGAACACGCGACGCGGCTCCGCATCTGAAATGTGCAGCGCGCCTACGACCACGGCCTCTGGTCGCGCCACGACGGCCACGGCGCCGTTGGCGATAGCATCTGCGATGAAATCCTCGCCATTGAAACGCGTGCCGACAAAGGCGCCGAACACCGTGCCCGGCGCAACCTTGCGATGATCAAGTGCAAAACCGCTGACGCGCAGGTCAGCGGCACTCGGCGGCGCAACAGGATAGAGTGTGCCGAGCTTCATTCCTTGGCCTCGCCTTCGATCTGCCCGAGCAGCGAAGCGACATCGATATCCTTGTCGGCGTCGGGAATGATCCCAAGCGGCGGCCCGATGCGCTGGACCAGCCGCCCGACGACCGGCGCCACGACCATGCCTGCGGTTTTGAAACCGTATGACGACTTGCTGCCCTTGGGATTGTCGACGGTCGCCATGACGATGTAGCGCGGCTTGTCCATCGGGAAGGCGGCAGCAAAGGTCGAGACGTTAGCCCCCTTGACGTAACGTCCACCCGCCAGCTTTTCGGCTGTCCCGGTTTTGCCGCCGACGCGGTAGCCTGCAGCGTTGGCCTTGCGGCCGGTACCGTCGGTGACCACCAGTCGCAGCATCGCGCGCATCGTATCCGATGTGGATTGGCTGAATACGCGGGTGCCCTGCACGTGCTTGCCGGGCTCGACGCGCATTAGCGTGGCTGGGCGCAGGATGCCGCCGTTGACCACTGCAGCATAGGCACTCGCCATATGCAGCGGGCTGATCGCCAGACCGTGGCCATAGGCGATGGTCATCGTTGCCAGTTCACCCCAATTGGCCAGCGGCGGATACTGTGGATTGGCACGCTCGGGGATTTCGATTGGCGCCTTTTGGAAGAATCCAAGACGTTCGAGATAGACGCGCTGGCGATCACGACCGAGTTCCGAGGCAATACGTGCAGTGCCGATGTTCGACGAATGAATGAAGATTTCGGGAACTGTCTGGGCGCGGTTGAGCGCATGATCATCATGGATGGTATAACCAGCGATGCGCAGGGGCCGGCTGGCATCAAATTTTTGCGACATCGAGGTAATGACCCCGGCATCGAGCGCCATCGCGATTGTGAGTGTCTTGAACGTCGAACCCAGTTCGTAAACGCCGTAGGTAACCTTGTTGTAGAAGGTTGACGGGTCCGACTGGCCAGGTGCGTTGGGATTGAAATCGGGCAGCGAGGCCATGGCAATGACTTCGCCGGTATCGACATCCAGCACGATCCCGCCTGCACCGTCGGCACGCTGGTCGATCATGACTGCCGCGAGTTCGCTTTCGAGCGCCTGCTGGACACGTGCATCGATCGACAGATGCATCGGTGTGCCGCGCGTCGTAGGATCGGCAAGCTGGTGGTCAAAGGCCTTCTCGATGCCGACCTTGCCGGCGCCGTCGACCGCATAGCCGAGCACATGCGCGGCGAGATTGAGGTTCGGATAGAGGCGTTCGGGCTCGCGTTCGAGCGTGATCGCCGGCTCGCCGAGGTCGTTGATGCGCTTGGCCTGTTCGGGCAGCACGCGGCGCGAGATGTAGCGGAACGAGTTGCGCGCCGTGAGCTCCTTGTAGATGCCGTCGGCGGTCTTTTCAGGCAGGATGGCAGCGATCTGTTCGGCCAGGATACGCGGATTGCCGACCAGCTTGCGCGGCGCCACGGCGATGCCATAGGCCTCGAACGTCCGCGCCAGCTCGACATTGTTGCGGTCATAGATGTCGCCGCGCGGCGGAATTGCCCCCGCACTGCGGTTGGTACCGACAGCCGGGCGCCCTTGCAGCAGCGACAGATCGGCGAGCCGCAGGATCAGTACGCCGATGGCAATGCAGAACAACAGCAGCCCGGTCATCAGCCGCTGGCGCCCGAGCGCCAAAGTCTGCTGGCGCTGGCCAGCGAGTTGGATGGGGCTGCTCGCTGCCGAACGCGGGCGCCCGACGGCGCCCGACAGGATTTCGGAGCGGAGCGGCACCGCCGTCATTACATCGGCGCCTTCGGCGTGCTGGTGTCGGCAGCAACGGCGGGCGCAGCCGCAGCGGCGCTGGTGACCGATTCAACCAGCGACGAATCGAGGCCCGCGGTGACCGGAGCAGTCTTGGCCGGCGCTTTGGTTGCGACTGCCGGCGCCAGTGCTGCCGGCGCCGTCAGCAGCCGCGGACGGCTGGCGCTGGGCACCGCATAGTTGATGGTCTTCATGCCCGGCGCGAGCTGGTTTGCCGAGCGCGGGGTGACCGGCAGCAGTGGCGCAGCGGTGACGGGCGCCGGTGCCGCGGTTGCCGGCGCGACGTTGACAGGTGCCGGCGCGATTGGCGCCGGCGCCGCCACGCGTGGCGCACCGGGGGCGTAGCTGGCGAGCTGGACGCCGTCGCGGAGAAACTGCCCGACCTTCGGCGGGCTCAGCGCCAGCACCGTGTCGTTCCAGCGCTGCAATTCGGGTAGACGGGCACGGGTGCGCACTTCGGACTGCAGCATGCGGATGTCATGCGCATCGGCAACGACCTGCGCGCGCAGCTTGTCGACGGCGGCGCGTTCGGACGACACCTTGAGCGAGATCGTGTAGCACCCGAGTGCGGCGAGCATGGCGACCGAGATAAGGGCGCCGTTGCCGATGAAGCGCGATCGACCAAATGAACTCGACATGGGTCAAATCCTCCAGGCTGGGGCTGCGGTGCGCGTTGCCGCGCGCAGCGTGGCCGAGCGGGCGCGCGGGTTGCGTGCCGCTTCGGCTTCGGAAGCACGCACCGGTTTTGCCGGTGCGCAGAACGTCGGGGCGGGGCCTGTCGTGCCGGCCTGCGGCAGATGGCGCGATCCGCCGGGCTCATTGCCCGAACGGCTGCGAAGGAAGCCCTTTACGGCGCGGTCTTCGAGGCTGTGGAAGCTGACGACCGCCAAACGCCCACCCGGGCGCAGCAGGCGCTCGGCAGCGCGCAGCCCGGCATCGAGCTCGCCGAGTTCGTCGTTGACGTGAATGCGGATGGCTTGAAACGTCTTGGTGGCGGGGTCCTTGCCGCCAGGCTTGTATCCGCAGACGCTGCGCACCAGCCGTGCGAGTTCCGACGTCCGCGTCAGCGGCCGGTCGGCGACGATGGCGCGGGCGATGCGGCGCGCCTTGGGCTCGTCGCCAAGCTGGAAGATGACGTCGGCGATTTCGGCTTCGTCGGCGGTATTAAGGAAGTCGGCAGCGGTCGGGCCATCGCTGCTCATCCGCATGTCGAGCGGGCCGTCGTTCATGAACGAAAAGCCGCGCTCAGCCTGATCGAGCTGCATCGACGACACGCCGATATCGAGCGCCACGGCATCGACCTGCGTCACGCCGAGCGCTTCGAGCGACTTGTCCATATCGGCAAAGCGACCGTCGATCAGCGTCAGCCGGCCGGGAAATTCGGCCGCCAGTGCCGCGCCGCGCGCCAGTGCCTGCGGATCGCGGTCGATGCCATAGGCCCGCGCGCCGGCGGCAAGCGCGGCGCGCGTGTAGCCGCCGGCGCCAAAGGTGCCATCTACATAGACGTCGCCATTGGCCAGCGTCAGCGCTGCCATGACTTCGTCGAGCAGCACGGGGATATGCGGCGCGGCGGTCATTTGCGCGCGTCGAGCAGTTGCTGGACGATGCGTCCGGCGGGGCTGGTCGCGCCCTTGTGTTCGATCAGCCGTTGCGGGTGCCAGATTTCGAAATAGTCGCCGGCGGCGATGAAGAACGCCAGCTTGTCGATACCGCTGGTGAACTTGAGCGACGGCGACAGGATGATGCGGCCGGTTTCGTCGTACGGCAGGCTCTCGTTGAGACCGAAGGCATCACGGGCGAAATCGTCACGTTCGTCCGAATAGTTGCCGGCAAAGCGCTCGTTGAGCTGCGCCTGCAGCCGCTCGAAGCGCAGCACGTCATAACCGACGAGGCACGGTGCGCGTTCGGCGGGGCCGACGATCAGCTGCTTTTCGCCCGAGCGCTTTTCATTGGTGTCGCGATAGCCCGACGGCACCGACAGCCGGTTCTTCGCGTCGACCGCGTTCAACGCATAGCCGTGGAAGAAAAACGCCGTCACCTGTTGTCCCGCCCTCACCGTCAGGGCGCGAACCTTCCCCCGTTCGCGCCTAGTCCGTTGCGAGGCGCACTACCGGATCATGGGTGATACAGCCCCGCATACACTGTGCAGAAGCGTTACCATGGGATTTGATGGGTAACAATGGGAAAACGTGGGTCAGGACTGCGTATTTGGCAGAAATGGCGGATTTTCGAGCTTTGTGAAACGTGAAAATTTCATGTTCTACTTTTGATCCGGTTAAGATTGCCTGTGGATAACTTTGTGGATGCGGGTGCGATACTCTAGGCCGCAGCGCCGCTGAGTCGCGCGCAACACTTCGGGCCGCGACAGAGCGCGGCAAGAGCGGGCATCGATGTGCTGGTTGAACGTGGTCGCCGTCAGGTCTTGCTGGGGCGGCGCTCGACAGGTTTTACCGCGGTTTGCGCCGATTTGACGGCTTCACCCGAACTCGGGGCAACGCCCAGAACGGCAAGCGTTTCGCCCTGGCCTTGCGGCTGGACGGTCTTCGCCGCAGGCTTCAGGCCCGCCGCCGCGATCATGACGAGAAGGAAAATTGCAGCAAGCCCGGTAAGGCCCACTCGAACGCGTTGCATGCTACTCTACTCCGGCTTTTGGCCTGCCGCTGCGTGCACCGAACGCTTGTGCGTGCGCAGTGACAATCGACGTGAAATGCCGGGTATATTGCCCGGCGCGACGCGCCTTGGATGCACCTATATAGGCACAGAATAGGTTAATGTCAGGTTTATGACAAATCGGACGCGCCTCAGGCGTCGCGCAGCCATGGTGGCGCGGGCAGTCCCTTGGCCGCGCACCAGGCCGGATTGTAGATCGTCGAAAGGTAGCGCAAGCCCGAGTCGCACAGGATTGTGACGATGGTTTTTCCGGGGCCCATCTCGCGCGCCAGTCGCACCGCGCCGGCGACGTTGATGCCCGATGACAGCCCCAGGCACAGGCCTTCATGTTGTTGTAAATCATGGACATAGCCGAGCGCTTCGGTGTCAGGCACGCGGAACTGGGTATCGACCGCCAGCCCCTCGAGGTTGGCGGTGATGCGGCTCTGGCCAATGCCTTCGGAAACCGAATTGCCTTCGGCGCGCAGCTCGCCGTGCGCGAACCAATTGTAGAGCGCTGCGCCTTCGGGATCGGTCAGCGCCAGCACCAGATCGGGGTTGAATTCCTTAAGGCCCATGCCGGTGCCGGTCAGCGTGCCGCCGGTGCCGACGGCACAGGTGAAGCCATCGATCTTGCCATCGGTCTGCGCCCAGATTTCGGGCGCCGTGGTGCGCAGATGCGCGAGCCGGTTGGCGATATTGTCGAACTGGTTGGCCCAGACCGCGCCCGGCGTTTCCTCGGCAATGCGCCTTGAGGTGTGCACATAATGCGCGGCGTTGCTATACGGCGCCGCCGGTACCAGAATGAGCTCGGCGCCAAGCGCACGCAGCGTCTGCTGCTTTTCCTGCGACTGGGTGTCGGGCATGACGATGATCGTCTTGTAGCCGCGGGCATTGGCGACGACGGTCAATCCGATACCGGTGTTGCCCGCCGTGCCTTCGACAATCGTGCCGCCGGGTAGCAAGGCGCCACGCGCTTCGGCATCGGCGACGATGAACGCGGCCGCACGGTCCTTGACCGAGCCGCCGGGGTTCATGAACTCGCACTTGCCGAGGATGGTGCAGCCGGTCGCCTCGCTGGGACCGCGCAGGCGCACCAGCGGGGTGTTGCCGATCAGCTCGAGGACGTCGCGGGCGGGTTGCTTGTGGCTATCCATGCCTCCGGCTTAGCGACACGCACCTTGCGCTTCAAGTGCGCGTTGCCCGCAGGGCACCGGCTGTCTAGATTGGCGCGATGTCGAGCTTGTCCCCCCGTCACGCGCTGCGCTCCGCCCTCGTCGTTGCGTTGGTGGCGGGGCTCGCCGCGTGCAAGCCGGCTGACGATGATGGCGGCGCGACGCTGCGGGTCGACAGCGTCGGCGACGGTGGCCGTGCCGAAACGCTGATGCGGCAGCATGCCCTCGACGTCACCAGCCAGGGGCTGGTGCAGTTCGATGCTGCGGGCCAGACCGTGCCGGGGCTGGCGACAAGCTGGCGCATCGCCGATGACGGGCTCAGCGTCATCTTCCGGCTACGCGCCGCCAAGTGGAGCGACGGCCGCCCGGTGACCGCCGAACAGGTCGTGCTGTCGTTCCAGCGGTTGCTGGCGCCCGCCAGCCGCAGCACGCTCAAGCCGCTGTTCGGCCGCATCGTCAATGCCCCGCAAGTGGCCGCCGGCCGGCTGGCACCGCGGACGCTCGGCATCAGCGCGCCGGTGAACAATGTCGTCGAGATCCGGCTGTCGGCACCGACGCCCGAGCTGTTGCAGCTGCTGGCCCTCCCCGATGCGACGGTGCGGCGCAGCGGCGGCGATGCGCCGGTCAACGGCGCGTTCCTGCCCGATACCGGTGATACCGCCGTACCGGGGCAACTGCGCTTCAAGCGCAACCCCGATTTCCACGCAGCCGACAGCGTCAAGCTCGGCGCACTCAACCTGACCGCCACTGCCGACCCGACAGCGGCGGTGGCACGCTTCACCCGTGATGCCACCGATGTCGTGATCGGTGGCGGCATCGGTAGCCTCGGCGAGGTGCGCGCGCTGACCAAGCCGGCGTCGCTGCATGTCGAGCCGGTGCGCGGCGTCTATGGCTATGTCGCCAACGTCCGCAGCGGGCCGCTCGCCGATGTCCGCGTCCGCACGGCGCTGGCAATGGCGATCGACCGCGAGGCGCTGGTGCGACGCCTGTTCACCGCCGACGATGTGCCACCGCTGGCCGCGCTGCTGCCCGAATCGCTGGTCGCGGCGCCGGTGCAGCCAGGCTGGAGCCATTTGTCGGTCGAGGAGCGGCTGGCGTCGGCGCGCGCCTTGCTGGCCGATGCCGGCTACGGCCCCGACCGCGCGCTCACCCTCAACCTGCGGCTGCCGGCCGGGCGCGGCCATGCCATTGTCGCGGCGGCGGTCGCGGCGGACTGGCAGGCGCTCGGCGTCGAGACCAAGCTGGTCACCGAACCCGAAGCCGCGCACGCCCGCGCCGTCACCCGCAGCGATTTCGACCTCGCCGTGGTCGAGCGCGTCAGCCCCGTCGATACGCCATGGGCGTTGCTGGCACCGCTGAACTGCTCGGCGCGCATCGGCGGCTATTGCAACAAGGACGCCGATGCGCTGGTCGCCGCGGCACTCACCGTCAAGGACCCGGCCAAGCGCGTCGAGGCGCTCGAACAGGCCCAGTCGCTGATGCTGATCGACACGCCGATGATCTCGCTGTTCGTGCCGGTGCGCTGGTCGCTGGTCAGCCCGCAGGTCAGCGGCTGGGTCGACAACCCCGGCGGCCACCATCCGCTGGCCCGGCTCGGCAAGACGCAGCGCCGCCGGCTGATCAACTGATAGGCAGGCTTCGCCGCCTGAAATGACGCGGCGAATTGACGGGCGGCTGACGGCCTGCGATGGCGGGGTTGATTTGCATCAAGGATCGCCACGTCAGATGGCGCTAGCAACGACTCGAAATCCAGCTCTGGGGAGACTGTCATGACCGCAACCACCACCGCCGCACGTCCAGCGTCCACCGCCGCCGTAGAACACTTCGACGTGCTGATTGTCGGGGCCGGTATCTCGGGCGTCGGCGCGGCCTATCACCTCGGCCAGCAATGCCCGCAGAAGTCGTTCGTGGTGCTTGAGGCACTCGAAAGCCACGGCGGCACCTGGCTGACGCACAAGTACCCCGGCATCCGTTCGGACAGCGACCTCTACACCTTCGGCTACCGCTTCAAGCCGTGGACGACGGCGCCGATCGCCAGTGCCGAGGAAATCAACAAATACATGGGCGAGGTCATCGACGAGAACGACCTCGCGCGCCACATCCGCTATAAGCACAAGATCGTCCACGCCGAATGGTCGAGCAAGGACAACCTGTGGACCATCGATGCCGTCCGCACCGACACCGACGAGAAGCTGCGCTTCACCGCCAACTTCCTGTTCATGTGCCAGGGCTATTACCGCCACAACAAGGGCTACACCCCCGAATGGCCGGGCATGGGCGACTATAAGGGCAAGATCGTCCACCCGCAGACCTGGCCCGAAGACCTCGACTACAAGGGCAAGCGCGTGCTGGTCATCGGCTCGGGCGCGACCGCCGCGACGCTGGTCCCGGCGATTGCCGGCGACTGCGAACACGTCACCTTGCTGCAGCGCTCGCCGACCTATTTCATCCCCGGCCGCAACGAGAACGAGCTCTACAACACGCTCGTCGAACTCGACATCGACCCGATGTGGATCCACGAAATCGTCCGCCGCAAGGTGCTCTATGACCAGGCGGTGTTCACCCGCCGGTCGATCGAGGAATCGGACACTGTCCGCGACGAACTGCTCGCCGGCGTCCGCGCCTTCCTCGGGCCCGACTATCCGGTCGAAAAGGACTTCACGCCGAGCTACCGGCCGTGGCGCCAGCGCATCGCCTTCATTCCCGATGGCGACCTGTTCCAGGGCATCAACGCCGGCAAGGCCGATGTCGTCACCGACGAGATCGACCGCTTTACCGCCAAGGGCATCCTGCTCAAATCGGGCAAGGAGTTGGAAGCCGACATCATCGTCACCGCGACGGGGTTCAACCTCAACGTGCTCGGCGACATCGACTTCGTCATCGACAACAAGCCGATGGTGTTTTCGGACACCGTCACCTACCGCGGCATGATGTTCACCGGCGTGCCCAACCTCGTCTGGGTCATGGGCTATTTCCGCGCCAGCTGGACGTTGCGCACCGAACTGGTCGCCGACTTCGTCTGCAAGCTGCTCAATGACATGGACCGCCGCGGCGCCAAGCGCGTCGTGCCGCAACTGCGCGACGACGAAAAGGACATGAAGCTCGGGCCGTGGATCGACCCCGAAAACTTCAACCCCGGCTATCTGATGCGCGGCATGCACCTGATGCCCAAGCGCGGCGACAAGCCCGAATGGCAGCACAGTCAGGATTATTGGGCCGAGAAGGATTCGATCCCGGCGATCAATCTCGACGACGGTCGGCTGCGCTTCGATTGAGCTGATTTGGGCAGACCCGGCGAGACCCGGGTCTGCCTACTCTCGATCCTCCCCGGCTTCGGGGAGGGGGACCATGCTCTTCGCATGGTGGAGGGGCAGAGCGGACCGCCGGTTGCACGCGCAGCTGGCTTGACGCGAATGGCCTTCAACCCCGCTGCTTTCGAGCCATTCAAAGGAATCCAAACCCGCTCATCCCGAGCGAAGTCGAGGGACATGCCCAACCGTGGGTTTGTCCCTCGACTTCGCTCGGGATGAGCGGGGTTTTGGTTTGGTTTGACGGGTTTGGAGCGGGCGCACCCACGACGAATTTCCGGCCAGCGGATATCCCCGCCCCGGTCCATCGTCCTTG
>CALDHQ010000032.1 GCA_937894055.1 uncultured Polymorphobacter sp. | reverse complement strand
GCGAATGCCTGCGCCAGGGGCTGATTCCCGAGGCCAAGGGCCAGGAAGAAGCCTGGCTGGCGCAGCGCCTGGCGGTGCGCGGCAAGCACAACGAGCCGCTGCTGCTGAAGATCGGGCCGCGCTGGCTGCAGGTCTGGGAGCGCCGCACCGCCAGCGGCGGCCTGGTCGGCGTGCGCATGGACGTGACCGAGATGGTCGAACAGCAGCAGGCCCTGGCCGCGGCCGAGCAGCTGGCCGGCGGCTACCGCCTCTCGTCGTGGGCCGAGCGGACGGCCTTCGAGGCTGCGGACGCGGTCATCGCGGTGGCATGGGTATGGCGATGCGCGGCCAGTGGTTCGAGCGCGCCGATGCTGAGGTACTCGCCATCGGCGCAGACATAACTGCCGTACCAGTGAGGGCCGTCCAGCAGGCCCTGGCCGCGCTGGCGCAGGGTGACACCGCTGCCAGGGATGCCGCCGCGCAGATGCTTGTTGAACTGGGCCGTTCGAAACCGACGCGCGCGCGCTTCATGGTCGCCGCGCTCGCCGCACTGGGTCAAGATGTGCAGGCGCTGCAGCTCGCGGATGAAATCGCCGGCGGTGCAGGGGTCCCGCCGACGCAGATCTTCTTCCAGCCGGCGCTTGCCAATGCGCGAACGCTGCCCGAATTCGCCGCGCTAACGCAGCGATTGGGGATGTACGATTATTGGCGGCAATCGCGGCGACTGCCCGATTTCTGCAGCACGACCGCGCCGCCACCGCTTTGCACCGGCCTCGCCACGCCCGGCTAGCCCGGGAATGGCGGGCGTTGCCGCGTCTACAAATCCACCGGCACCCCGGGCAGCGACTTCGACGTCCGGATCGTCAGCGACGTCTTCACACTCGCGACATTCGGCGCCGGCGTCAGCGACGTCGTCAGGAAGCGCTGGAACTCCTGCAAGTCGTGCGCCGCGACCTTCAAAATAAAGTCGATCTCGCCGTTGAGCATGTGGCATTCGCGGACCTGCGGCAGCGCCGCGACATGCTCCTCGAACGCGCGCAGGTCGCCTTCGGCCTGGCTCTTCAGGCTGACCATCGCGAACACGGTGATGCCGTAGCCCAGCGAGTCGGCGTCGAGGTCGGCGTGATAGCCGCGGATGACGCCGCCTTCTTCCAGCGCGCGGACGCGGCGCAGGCAGGGCGGGGCGGTCAGCCCGGCGCGCTCGGCAAGTTCGACGTTGGTGATTCGGCCTTCGTTCTGCAGGTGGCTCAGGATGACGCGGTCGATCTGATCGAGCGGCTGGCGGGACCGGTGCATGCGAAAATCCTTGGATACAGACGGTATGTGGCGTTGCGTGTGCCGTATGGCGGCATTTATAATTATATTGCGGAGAATGGCAATAATTCACGCATTTTTGTCCAACGCACGCACAAATCACGCGATTGGGGCACCCCCACACACATTGTCATTCCCGCGCAGGCGGGAATCCACGTGCATCGCGGCGCCTGCCGGTGGATTCCCGCCTGCGCGGGAATGACGACGTTTTGGTGGAGCGCGATTCAATAACCGACCCTAGGCAACGCTTGGCCATTGGCGCTAGAGAAGTCGCAAACAAGGAATCCGCGCGAATGTCCGACGTCAAGCATGCCAAAGTCCTCGTCATCGGCTCCGGCCCGGCCGGCTACACCGCTGCCGTCTATGCCGCCCGCGCCGCACTGGCGCCGGTGCTCGTGCAGGGCCTGCAACCCGGCGGCCAGCTAACCATCACCACCGAAGTCGAAAACTGGCCCGGTGAAAGCACGATCCAGGGCCCCGACCTGATGATCAAGATGGCCGAACAGGCCGAACACGTCGGCGCCGAACTGGTCAGCGACATCATCCTCGATATCGATCTGTCGAAGCGGCCGTTCATCGCCAACGGCGACTCAGGCACGCGCTACAGCGCCGACACCGTCATCATCACCACCGGCGCCCAGGCGCGCTGGCTCGGGCTGCCCAGCGAGCTCGAATTCCGCGGCCACGGCGTTTCGGCGTGCGCGACCTGCGACGGCTTTTTCTATCGCGGGCGGGTTGTGGCGGTCGTCGGCGGCGGCAACACCGCGGTCGAAGAAGCGCTGTTCCTCACCAACTTCGCCACCAAGGTCTACCTCATCCACCGCCGCGACACCCTGCGCGCCGACAAGACCAACCAGGCGCGCGTGCTCGCCCACCCGAAGATCGAGATGGTGTGGAACGCCGAAGTCGCCGACATCACCGGCACGCACGACCCCGTCGGCGTCACCGGGGTCAATTTGCGCGACACGGTGACGGGCGCGATCAAGTCGCTCGCTGTCGACGGCGTGTTCATGGCGATCGGCCACACGCCCGCCACCGAATTGTTCGTCGGCCAGCTCGCCATGGACAGCGAAGGCTATCTGCTCACCGCACCCGACTCGACCGCCACCTCGGTGCCCGGCGTGTTCGCCGCCGGCGACGTCAAGGACAAGGTCTTCCGCCAGGCCGTCACCGCCGCCGGCATGGGCTGCATGGCGGCGCTCGAGGCCGAACGCTTCCTCGCGCACGCGCCAACCTGATGCAGCGCGCCTGATGCAACTAGATTGGGAGCGCCTGCGGCTGTTTCATGCCGTTGCCGAAGCCGGCAGCTTCACCGAAGCCGCGCGGCGCCTGCACATGAGCCAGCCGGCGCTCAGCCGCCAGATCCAGACGCTGGAAACCAGCATCAACGCCAAGCTGTTCCACCGCCACGCCCGCGGCCTCGCCATGACGCACGAAGGCGAACAACTCCACCAGGCAACGCGCGACATGGCCGAGGCCGTCGACCGCACCCAGGCCAGTATCGAAGCGTCGCGCGACCGCCCCACCGGTGAGATCCGCCTCGCCACCACCGTCAGCTTCGGGTCGACCTGGCTGGCCCGCCAAATGGTCGATTTCCTCGATCTCTATCCCGATATCACCGTCACCATGCTGCTCGGCGACAGCGATGTCGATCTCGCCAAGCGCGAGGCCGATGTCGCGATCCGCTTCCACGCACCGCGCCAAAGCGACCTCATCCAGAAACCGCTGGTGCCGATCCGCCACCGCATGTGTGCGTCGCCCGCCTACCTTGAACGCTACGGCGAGCCCAAGTCGCTCGAAGACCTCGATGGCCACCGGCTGCTCGCCTATGGCGCCTCGGCCCCCGATGCGCTCAAAGGCATCAACTGGATCCTCGAAGTCGGCCCCGATGCGCCGCAGCGCGTGCCGGTGCTGACCATCAACAACAGCTTCGGCGTGCTGCAAGCCGTCGAAGCCGGCGCCGGCATCGCCGCACTCCCCAGCTACCTCATCCGCTTCTCGGGGCGCGTCAAACCCATCCTGCCCGATGTCGAGGGCGCCGTCTTCCGAACCTATTTCGTCTACCCCTCCGAACTGCGCAAATCCGTCCGCGTCGGCGTGCTGCGCGACTTCCTCGTGCAACGCATGACGCTCGAAGCGCTCGACCTGACGCGCGACCCGACGGTTTAGGGGACGGGCAGGGGGGGCCGCGAAGGGCCTCCGGCGGGCAGGGGTGACCCCTGCACCCGGTTGTTTGGCGCCGCATACTGGCTGCTCCCCTCCCTGCAAGGGAGGGGTCGGGGGTGAGCTTTAGCTGCCTGTCGGCTAACGACCCCATTGCGGACGATTAGTCAAATGTCAGCAACGCGCTCCATTTGCGTCATTCGTAGGACGTTGGTCGTCGCTCGAAACCGGACATTAAATCATGAGCAGCCGTTCAAGCGTCGAGCTGGGTCGGAAATGCCGATTGGCACAACGGCGGACAGTCAGGTCTCGAAACTTGCGCCTAGGCTGGCGTTGACCAAGCCGCCATCGACGGTGATCGTCTCGCCGATGACATAGTCGCCGGCGCGGCTGGCGAGGTAGATCGCGGCGCCGGCCATGTCCTCGTCGACGCCGATGCGCCGGGCCGGGATGCCCTTGGCGATTGTCTCGCCGTGATCGCGCGCCGCACGGTTCATTTCGCTGGCGAACGCGCCGGGCGCGATCGAGGTGACGTTGATGCAATCGCGCACTAGCCGCGCGGCCATGCGCTTGGTCAGATAGATCAGCGCCGATTTCGACGCGTGATAGCTGTAGGTTTCGCCCGGATTGAGGCGCTGGCCGTCGATCGAGGTGATGTTGATGATCTTCGCCGGCTGCGCGCGCGTGCCCGACGCCTTCAACGCGCCGTGCAGCGCCTGCATCAGGAAGAACGGCGACTTGACGTTGAGGTCCATGACCTTGTCCCAACCGCTTTCGGGGAAATCCTCGAACGGCGCGCCCCAGGCCGCGCCGGCGTTATTGACCAGAATGTCGAGCCTGGGTTCGTGTTCGGCGAACTGCGCCGCGAGAGCCCGGCAGCCCGCCACCGTCGACACATCCTGCGGCAACGCAAAGCAGTTCGGGCCAAGCTCGGCGGCGGTCGCTTCGCACGCCGCCGGCTTGCGCGACGAGATATAGACCTTCGCCCCCTGCGCGATGAAGCCCTCGGCGATCATCTTGCCGATGCCGCGGCTGCCGCCGGTGACCAGCGCAACGCGGCCGTCGAGGCGAAACAGGCTGGTCGTATCCATGATGATCCCCATGCACGGTTGGTCGATGCGGACATCTTGCCGCTATTCAGGCGTGAACACCACCGGCATGCGGACGATGGCGTTGAACCAGATCGAGCGCAGCCATTCGGGTTCACCGGCAAGGTGGATGTCGGGGATCCGCGTGACGATCTGCCGGAGCAGCGCGTGGAGTTCGAGCCGCGCGAGGCGGGCGCCGAGGCACAGGTGCGGGCCGACGCCGAATGACAGATGACGGTTGGCATTGGCGCGGGTGATGTCGAACGCATCGGGGTTTTCGAACACCGCCGGGTCGCGGTTGGCGGCGGCGTAGGACAGATAGATCTTGTCGCCCTTCTTGACCTTGAAGCCGCCGATTTCGGTGTCGCAGGTCGCGGTACGGCGGAAGTTGGTGGTGGTCGAGGTGTAGCGCAGCACTTCCTCGATGGCGTTGTCGAGGTGCTTGTCGACGTCGCTGCGCAGCAGCGCAAACTGGTCGGGAAACTGGTTCATCAGATAGATGAAGTGCGCCGCTGTGCTGCGCGTGGTTTCGTGGCCGGCGATCGCGAACACCATGAAGAACATGTTGATGTGGAGCTGTTCGAGCCCGAGCGTCGTGTCATGCACCAGCGTGCTGATCAGCGAATCGTCGGGGTTCGCGCGCTTCTGCGCGCAGATTTCCTCGCAGATCGCGAACAGCGGCACGATCGGATCGACGGTGCGCGCGGTGCGGGTTTCGACGTCGGCCAGCGCATTGCCATATTCGACGACGGCGTCGCGGTAGCTTTCGGGAATGCCCATCAGTTCGCAGAAGGTATAGACCGGCAGCTTGCTGGCGACGTCGAAGACGAACTCGCACTTGCCCTTGGCGGCGACCGAATCGATGATTTCGGCGGCGAGGCCGTCGATCTTCGGGGTCAGCGCGCGCATGGCGTTGGGCGCGAACGGCCCGTTGAGCACCCGGCGTACCGCCATATGCGCTTCGGGCTGCATGCCCATGAAGTTGGCGCGCTGGCGCACCAGTTCCTCGTCATCCATGTCCCAGATGACGAAGCCTTCGTCATATGAACTGAAACGCTTCTGGTCGCGCGACACTTCGGACACGTCGGCGTAGCGCGTCAGCACCCAGAAGCCCTTGCGGATGCTGGCGAACGGCACGTCGGCGGCATAGTTCGGGTTGACCGGGTTCCAGTGCACCGGGTCCTTGTCGCGCCACTGCGCGAACAGGCTGTGCGGCGGGCCCTTGGCTTGCGGAAAGATGTCCGGGTCGAGCAGGTTGGTTTCGATGGCATAGGCGGTCATGGCGTTGGACTCCCCAGATTACGGACGCTTCAGTGCATCCTGTTCTTTCCACCACTCGCCGCCCAATGCGACGCGGCGCACGGCATCGGTGTCGGTCGGCTGGTGGCCGACATCGTGCGCGGGCGCCGGAATGTCGGCGACGCGGTTGGTAAGCCGGCCGAGACCGGTGACTTCGACTTCGACGACATCGCCGGGCTGCATCGGCCGCGAGTTGGCGGGCGTGCCGGTGAGCACGATATCGCCGGGCAGCAGCGTGATGTGGCGGCACAGGTCGGCGAGCTGATAGTCGATGCCGAAGGTCATGTTGGCGACTTCGTCTTCCTGTACGACCTTGCCATTGAGGATGGTGCGCAGCGTCGACTTGCGGACATCGACGCCGCGAACGATGCCGGGGCCGACGGGGCAGAAGCCGTCCATGCCCTTGACGCGCAGCATGCCGCCGGCGTCGGTATCGCGGAAGTCCTGGCTGCCGACGTCATTGGCGGGCGCGAAGCCGGCGATATAGTGCCAGGTGTCTTCGGGTGCGACGTTCTTCATCGGCCGGCCAATGATCGCGGCGATTTCGCCTTCATAGTTGAGATACTGCGTGTTCGCCGGCCGGTTGAGCATGCCGCGATGCGCGTTGAGCGCCGTCGTCGGCTTCTGGAAATAGGTCGGCGTCACCAGATCGGGCGCGCGGAATTCGACGCGTCGCGAATCGTAGTTGAGGTGGATGCAGATGATCTTGCCCGGGTCGCACGGCGGCAGATAGACCGCCGCCGCCTCGGCGACGCGCCGCCCGTCCATCAGCCGCAGTTCGTCACCTTCGACCTTCACCCATTCGGGGCGGCCTTCGAACTGGATGCGGCGCTGTTCGAAGCGTTCACCTTCCAAAACATGCATGGTCGTTTTCCTTACTTGCGCGGTGTCAGCGGGAACGAGGCGAAGCGCGTCGTCGTGAAGAATTCGCGGCTGAGGTTGCCGCCTTCGCGGCCGACGCCGCTGTTCTTCATGCCGCCGAACGGCTGGCGCAGGTCGCGGTCGAAGCCCGAGTTTATCCAGATCATGCCGGTCTGCATGCGGTGGCTCATATAGTGCGCGGTGTCCTGCGAGCGCGTCCAGACATAGCCCGCCAGCCCGAAGTCCGAGTTGTTGGCGATGGCCAGCGCGTCATCGGCATCGTCGAACGGCAGGATGGTGGCGACGGGGCCGAAGATCTCCTCCTGGCAGACGCGCGCGTCGGGGCTGACATCGACGATGGCAGTGGGTTCGACGAAATAGCCGGTGTCGAGCCCCGCCGGACGGCCGCCGCCGAACAGGATGCGGCCTTCCTGCCGCGCCAGATCGAGATAGCCGGTGACGCGGTCATACTGGCCCTTCGACACCAGCGGCCCGAGACGGGTGCCATGGTCGGACGGGTCGCCGGCCTTCCACATCGATGCCGCCTTGGCGAAGCCTTCGAGGAAGGCGTCGTAAATCGAGCGCTGGACGAGGATGCGCGAGCCGGCGACGCAGGCCTGGCCGCTGTTCATGAAGATGCCCATCGCGGCGCCGGGAATCGCCTTTGCCAGATCGGCATCGGCGAAGATGATGTTCGCCGACTTGCCGCCGAGTTCGAACGAGGTGCGCTTGAGCTGCGGTGCCGCGCGCGCGGCAATGTCGCGCGCCGTACCGGGCGAGCCGGTGAACGACACGCCGATGACATCCTTGTGCTCGACCAGCGCGACGCCGGCTTCTTTGCCGAGGCCGTGGACGACATTGTAGACGCCGTCGGGCATGCCGGCTTCGGCGAAGATTTCGCAGAGGATCTTGATCGACAGCGGCGACAGTTCGGACGGCTTGTGCACCGCCGAATTGCCGTAGGCAAGGCACGGCGCCATCTTCCACGTCGACAGCATGATCGGCGCGTTCCACGGCGTGATCAGCCCGAACACCCCGGCGGCATCGCTCATCGTGTAGGTCAGCAGGCTGTCATCGCGGTTGAAGGCATGGTCGCCGGCCTGTTCCTGCTCCTCGGCAAAGAAGCGCATGTTCCATGCCGAACGCGACATGATCGGGTGCGGGCCGGGGTGCGCCGGGCCGACGGGGCCGCCCATTTCGAGCGTCTGCAGCCGGATGATTTCGTCCGAGCGTGCCTCGATAAGGTCGGCAGCCTTGAACAGCACCTTGCGGCGGAACGACGCCGGCGCACGCGACCAGGCGCCATCGTCGAACGCTGCCTTGGCGGCCGCGACGGCGTTGGCGACATCGGCAGCGTCACCGCGCGCGACCTGCGTGGTCACGGTTTCGGTGTACGGATTGACCGCGTCGAACGTCGCGCCCGACGCAGCGGGAGTGAACTTGCCGTTGATGAAATGCGCCTGTGGCGGCAGCTTGGTGGCGGTGCTCATGCGGGCCTCCCGGCGGTGAATTCATGGCCATAGGTATCGCCGACATAATATTCGGACTGGTGGCTGGCGGGACGGCCGCCCCAGCCGATTTCGACCTGAAACCCCGACGGCGAGATGCAGTAGAACGAGAACATCTGGTCGTTGGCGTGCTTGCCGGGCAGGATGGCGATCTCGTAGCCGGCCTCGCGCACCAGATTATAGGCCAGGAAAACGTCATCGAGGTCGCTGACTTCGAACATGAGGTGGTTGACGCGGCGCTCCGACGGCAAGCCGAACGCGAAGGTGTGGTCGCGCTGGTTGCAGTGCATGAACAGGATTTCGACGGTGAATTCGGGCGTCACCGGCACCTTGTATTCGATGCTGCCGCGCATCCCGAGCAACGTGTAAAAGGCGTGCATTTCGCCGAGATCGCCGGCGCGCAGCATCATGTGGCCGAGGCCGCCGTTGCCGGTGACGAACTTTCCGAACATGCCGCGGCCGGGATGGAACGGCCGGTGCGTATCGACGCGCGGGCCGTGGAAGATTTCGAGCGGATTGCCGGCCGGATCGGTGAGCGACAGCATCTCCAGCACGCAGCGCTTGCCGGCAGTTGCGGCGTCGGCGACATCGAACGCAACGCCCGCGGCGCGCAGCGTTTCCTGCAGCGCGCGGAACTCGCCGGGTCCGGCGACGCGCAGGCCGGCGGCGAGGATATCATCGCCGGCATCGCGTTCGAGGATCAGCCGGTGGTGCCACGCATCGGCACGCAGATAGACGACATCGTCGGTCGAGTCGGCGCCGACCTCGAGCCCGACCAGCCGTCCGGCAAAATCGCGCCACTTGGCGAGGTCGGAGACCCCGAGGCGCACATAGCCCAATTCCGTCACGCCGCTCATTTGACACCTCCCCAGGTGGTTATCGGATTGTTGATCTGGCAGCGCGCGCTGGCGCCAACCCCGCGAGCACCAGCGTGAAATCCGCGGTCAGCGCGCGTTCGAACTGCGCGCGGTCGAGGTAGCCGTTGAGGAGGCCGTTGAGGTGCAGGAAATACACCGCGAACAGCGTGCGCGCTGCCACCGTCAGCGGGCGGCTGGCAGCCACTTCGCCGGTGGCTTTCGCTGCATCGATGAGCTTCGCCAGATGGCCCGTCAGCCGCCGCATCAGTTGCGACACCAGGGCGCGCTGGTCAGTGCTTTCGACATAGCTCAACTGCCGCATCAGCGCGCGTGCGAGTGGCAGGTCGCGTTCGTGATAATCGGCAATTTCGTTGAAGAAGGCGATCGCCTGATCGCGCAGCCGCGGCTGCTGCAAGGCGCGTGTGCGGGCGCGTTCGACCACGTCGAGCATCTCGTCGTGGAACACCAGAATCAGCAGGTCGTCCTTGGTCCGCGCATAGGTGAAGATCGTGCCCGCCGCGACGCCGGCGGCATCGGCGATTTCCTGCGTGGTGGTCGCGGCAAAGCCCTTGTGCGCGAACAGCGCACGCGCCGCCGCGGTAATCCGCGCACGCTTGTCGTGCTTGTTCTGCTCTCTGCGGCTGAGCGCTGCGACGGCCACCGGCCGACCTCCCCTGTTCGTTGTTTTCTGTGCCCAAAGCTAACCCAGGCGTCACCGGAGTCAATAGAAAAATGAGTAAGCTCATTATTTTCGCTTGAAGCCGTCCGGCGAATTGTGCCATCTCCTCCTCAGGCAAGACGACGCCGGGCCAATGGACAAAAAATGACCAGGCTCAAACGGGGAGATGCGCATGAAGGCAATCCAGGTCAGGGAACAACTGGCGCGTGGGCAGACCGTGCTCAACGGCTGGTCGGTGATTCCCGGCGGCTTTCTCGCCGAGGTCATGGCCTCGCTCGGCTGGGATTCGCTCACCATCGATATGCAGCACGGCATGATCGGCTATCCCGACATGCTGGCGATGCTGCAGGCGATTTCTACGACACCGCTGACGCCGCTGGTGCGACTCGCCGCCAATGATGCAACGCTGGTCGGCCAGGCGCTCGACGCCGGTGCGATGGGGGTCATCTGCCCGCTGGTCAACACCGCCGACGATGCCGCGCGCTTTGTCGCGGCGTGCCGCTATCCGCCCAACGGCATCCGCAGTTCGGGGGCGACGCGCGCGATGATCTATGCCGGGTTCGACTACGGCATGGTCGCCGAAGCGCAGCTGCTCAAGTTCGCGATGATCGAAACCCGCGACGCGCTCGACAATCTCGCGGCGATCGCCGCGACGCCGGGGCTTGACGGGCTCTATGTCGGGCCGTCCGACCTGTCGCTGGCGCTCGGTGGCACGCAGGGCTTCGACAAGGACGAACCGCACATGCTCGACGCTTATCGCGCGATTGTCGCGGCGTGCGCGGCGAACGGCCTGACCGCGGGCATCCACACCGCCAGCCCGGCATTCGCGGCGCGCATGGCGGAGCTCGGCTTCCGCTTCATCACGCTGGTCGGCGATTTCAACTTCATCATGGCCGGGCGCGGCTTGGTGCAACAGGCGCGCACATTGCTCGGTGCCGCGAAAGGACAGTCATGACCATTTCCCCGCAAGACATCGCGACGCTGGCGCGCGACCTCCACGAAGCCGAACGCAGCAAGGTCCGCATTCCGCAGATCGCGCCGCGCTTTCCCGGCATGACGATGGCCGACGGCTATGCCATCCAGACCGCGTGGCTCGACATCAAGCGCAGCGAAGGCCGGCGCACCATCGGCTACAAGATCGGGCTGACGTCGCGCGCCATGCAGGCCAATTCGTCGATCGACGAGCCCGATTACGGCAGCCTGCTCGACGACATGCTGTACGCCGAAAGCTCGGATGTGCCCGTCGCGCGGTTCATCAAGCCGCTGATCGAAGTCGAGCTGGCGTTCATGCTGGCGCGGCCGCTCAAGGGGCCGGGGGTGACGTTGTTCGACGTGCTCGCGGCGACCGATTATGTCACCCCGGCGCTCGAAATCATCGACCTGCGCGTCGATCCGGTCGACCCCAAGACCGGCAAGCCGATGAAGGCGCTCGACACGATTTCGGATAATGCTGCGTGCGGCGGCGTCGTGCTCGGCGGCCGTCCGGTCAAGCCCGATGCGGTCGACCTGCGCTGGGTCGGCGCCATGCTCTACCGCAACGGCGTCATCGAGGAGACCGGGCTGGCGGCGGGCGTGCTCAACCACCCCGCCACCGGCATCGCCTGGCTCGCCAACAAGCTGGCGCCGTTCGATATCAGCCTCAACCCCGGCGACATCCTGCTGTGCGGGTCGTTCACGCGGCCGGTGTTCGCCAACGCCAGCGACGTGTTCCATGCCGACTATGGCGCGCTCGGCGGCATCGGGCTGCGGTTCGTTTAGGATGGCGGGCAAGCGTATCTGGACGCGTGACAACCTCGACCCCGCAGCGCTGACGGCGGGCGAGGCCAACTCGCTGGCGGCGCATCTCGGCATCGAAATTACCGAGGTCGGCGATGATTTCGTCCGCGCCCGTATGCCCGTCGATGACCGCACCGTGCAGCCGCACCGGCGCCTGCACGGCGGCGCGTCGGTGGCGCTCGCCGAGACCGTCGGCTCGCTGGCGGCGAACCTGACGCTCGACCCGGCAACGCACATCGGCGTCGGGCTGGAGATCAACGCCAACCACGTCCGCCCGGTCAAATCGGGCCATGTTCACGCGACCGCCACCGCCGACGCGCTCGGCCGCACGACGCAGATCTGGAGCATCCGCATTACCGATGACGAGGGTCGGCTGGTCTGCCTGTCGCGGCTGACCATCGCGGTCATTCCGGTGGCGCGCGCATGACGGGGGTGGCGCTGACCGGCACGCCGATGCTGCAGTTCGAGCTGGCGGTCGGTGCACCCGTCGATGCCGGCAGCCTACACGGCACGCAGCGCCGCTACATCCCCATCCTCGGCGGCAGCGTGCGGGGCGACCATGACGGGGTCGTGCTGCCCGGCGGTGCCGACTGGCAGGACATCGCGCCCGACGGCAGCCTCGAAATCAACGCGCGTTACGTCCTCGACCTCGGTGGCCGCCATGTCGAGGTCGATTCGCGCGGGTTGCGCGCCGGGCCGCCCGATGTGCTGGCACGGCTGGCGCGCGGCGAAGCGGTTGACGTGGCCGACTATTACTTCCGCACCGCGATGCGCTTTCGCACCGCCACGCCCGACCTGGCCTATCTCAACCGCCTGCTCGCGGTGACGACCGGCGAACGCCGCGCCGACCGCGTCCACCTCGATATTTTCAGGATCGCCTGACATGGATCGTGACCTCGATATCGCCATCGTTGGCGCCGGAATCGTCGGGCTGACCGCGGCGCTCAGCCTGCACGCCGCGGGCTTCCGGCCGACGGTGTACGAGGCGGTGGCGCAGCCCGCGCCGCTCGGCGTCGGCATCAACCTGCTGCCGCATGCGGTGCGCGAACTCGCCGAACTCGGGCTGCTCGATGAACTGCTGGGCATCGGCGTCGCGATCACCGACCTTCATTACCTGACCGCCGACGGCCAGCCGGTGTGGCACGAACCGCGCGGGCTGGCAGCGGGCTATCACTGGCCGCAAATCGCCATCCACCGCGGCGAATTGCAGATGTTCCTGCTCGCCAAGGTGCGCGAGCGGCTGGGCAGCGATGCCGTGCGGCTGGGCCAGGAACTCGTCGCCATCGAACGCGACGAAGGCCGCGTGCAGATGCGCTTCGCCGACCGCCGCGACGGCACCGTCACCAGCGTCGAAGCCGACCTGCTGATCGGCGCCGACGGCATCCATTCGGCGGTGCGGCGCCACTATTACCCCGACGAAGGCGCGCCGCGCTGGAACGGCATTACGCTGTGGCGTTCAACCTCGCCCGTCATCGCACCGCTCGGCGGCAAGGCGATGATCTGGGCCGGCTGGTCGGCGCAGAAGTTCGTCGCCTATCCCATCGGTAAAGGCCGGCTCAACTGGATTTGCGACCTCAAGCGCGATGCCGATGGCGCGCCGCCGCCACGCGACTGGAACCGGCCGGGCGACCGCGCCGACTTCCTGCCGCCGTTCGCCGGCTGGCGCTGGCCGGGTATCGACGTGCCCGCCATCGTCGCGGCATCGGGGCCGATCTATGAATTTCCGATGGTCGACCGCGATCCGCTGCCGCGCTGGACGTTCGGCCGCGTGACGCTGATGGGCGACGCTGCGCACCCGATGTACCCGATCGGCTCGAACGGCGCGACGCAGGGCGTCATCGATGCGCGAGTCATGGCCCTCCACCTCGCCACCTGCGCGACGGTCGAGGATGCGCTGGCGCGCTACGAAGGCGACCGCCGCGAAGCGACGGCACGCATCGTGCTGATGAACCGCGCGCAAGGCCCCGACCGCGTTCTCGATCTCGCCGCCGAACGGCTGCACACGCCCGGCGGCGAGCTCGCGACAGCGCTGCCGATGGCCGAACGCGCCGAAATCGCCGCCGGCTACAAGGCCACCGCCGGATTCGACCCGGCGATCCTGAATGCGAGGGCCAGCCTTAACCCGCGCTGATGGGTTTCTGCCAGTCGAGCAACTGCTTGCCGCGTCGCCAGGTGCGCTTGCATTGACAATAGTGGCCAGGACCCGAATGAGTGGCAGATCGTTCACAGCATTGAAGATGGTCAACAGCAAGCATGGCGCGCCCATCGCAAAGCCAGGAAACGGATAGCAAACCGGAACGGCTGCCGCCCGTTGGCCGCCGCGAGCGCAACAAGCAGGAAAAGCGTGCCCGCATTGTCAACGCCGCGCGCCGGCTGTTTGCGGAGAAGGGCTTCGAGAACACCACCACGCTTGAAATTGCAGCCGATGCCGATATCGGCACTGGCACGCTATTCCTGTATGCAAGGTCGAAGGAAGACCTGCTGGTCATGGTCTTTCGCGACGAGATGATCGAGCAGGCGCAAGCCGCCTTTGCCAGCCTGCGGTCGCAGGATGGGCTGCTGGAACAGCTGATGCACGTATTCACGGCGATGCTGGGCTATCACGAGCGCGACCGCGAGCTCGCCAAGATCCTGTTGCGCGAAATCATGTTTCCGGTGCGCGACGACCATTCGGGTGAAATCTCCGTACTGATGGACGTGGTGTACACCGGCCTGTCGGCAATTCTGGTATCGGCGATGGACTCGGGTCGCCTCAGGACGGATTTCGATGCGCGTCTGGTCGCGGAGGGCTTCTTTTCGGCGTATTACATGATCCTGCTCGAGTGGCTCAGCGGCCGCAAGAGCAGCACACAGGCGCTCGACCGGCTGCGCCAGCATCTGGCGCTGGCGCTGTCGGGGCTGGCATAGTCCGTCGGCGCGGCCACGCCCGGTCGGGCGCAGCCGCGCCGACGCCGCCTATTTCACGCCGACTTCCGCCAGCATTTCGGGGAACTGCGCCCACGGCCGTTCCATTTGCGCGAACATATGGTCGAGCGCATAATTGCGCGGCGCGCTCGCCAGATAGAAGCGTTCGTACAGCTCCGCGCGGCTGCCCAGCGCCGATCCCGCAAAGTCCCAGGCGGTGCGGAACAGCTTGGCGCGTTCGCGGGCGCTCATGCCGTTGGCACCCGGCATGTAGGCCTCGATCAACGGGCCGATTTCGGGATTGTCGAGCAGTTCGAGCGACGGCGTCGCCAGCAGATTGTGCGAGCCGATCGTCTTGATGATCTCGTTGGCGCGCACCATCCAGCCCGGCATGTTGGCGCGGACCGCGCGGAACGGGCGGTCGTCGGGGAAGAAGGCGCCGTTGCCCCAATCGCGCGCACCGGCCTCGGCGGCATGGATGGCCGAGCGCGTCAGGCAGGCGTAGCTCCACAGTTCGCCCAGCATCGCGGCGGTTTCGGGGCGCTTGTCCGAATTGGTCGCCTGCGCCATCCGCGTGCAGAGTTCGTAAGCGAACTCGAGCTTCACCGCCGCACGGATCGAGGTTTGCTGCATGATATTGGCGGCCCAGCCATGCTGCATCAGCCCGTTGTAGACGTCGCCATCGCCGTCGATGAACACGCGCTCATTGGGGATCTCGACATCGTCGAAAATCATGAAGGCGTCCTGCTCGTCGAAGCGGCTGCTGAACGGCCGGTCACCGACGCTCGACCCGACCCCGTAATGGTCGCGGCACAAAGTGTGTAGGCCCTTCGACCCCATCGGGATCGAGAAGGACAGCAGCGCGGCGGGGTCGGAGCCCGGCGGTTGCGGCTGCCCCGGATAGACGAACAGCTCGTCGGCGAACGGCCCGAGCGTGGCGAGGATCTTGGCGCCGCGGACGATGATGCTGTCCTTGGTCCGGCGCACGACCTTGAGCGCGATTTCGCCGTTGATGCCCTGCAGGTCGGCCAGCGACTTGTCGATCTCGGCGTAGTTCTCCAGCATGCCCAGGCCCTCGCGGACCTTCACGCTGGTGGTCTTGCTGGGCTGCACGCCGCCGTACAGCTTGCGCCAGGTGGGCTCGGGCAGGCCGGTGCGCACGCTGGTGGTGTGGCCGGTCAGCTCGTTGGCTTCGACCCACACGGCATCATCCAAGACCTCGTTGGTCTGGTGCAGCGCTTCGACGACTTGCGTCACCTTGTCGGTCGAGTCCAGACGCGCCTTCAGGTCGAGCAGCCATTCGGGACGGAAGCGGGGATTGTCGCGCGGCACGCCCAGCGACTGCAGCACCGGCAGCAGGTCGGGGAAAGTGCCGTACAGCACGATCTGCTGGGCCGGCGCGATGCTCCAGTAGACCGGGTGCAGCCGCATGGCCGCGCCGGCAAAAAAGCTCGTGGCCATGTTCTTGCCCGCCACGAGCAGGTTGGGCGCGCCCGCCGCCGCAGGCGGGTCGCACGCACAGCCCGGGCCCCGGGGCGTGCGCGCCTCGCGCTGCGGCTGGGCGGCGCTACGGTTGATCCAGGGCGCAGAGCCCATCGCCCAGATCGCGGCGATCGCCGATGCGCTCGGCGCGCAGAACGACTCCGTTGCCCCGGCCCTCCAGATCAACCGAGCGACGTGGGAGCGCGAGGTCGGCCGAATCCTTGGGCAGTTCGGCGTGGGCCGAACCGGGCTTGATCAGTTCCTTGAGGCGGTGGCCCGCCGCGCGGCCGAACACCACGAGGTCGATCAGCGAGTTGGAGCCCAAGCGATTCGCGCCGTGAACGGACACGCAGGCCGCCTCGCCTACGGCCATCAGGCCGGGCACGGTCTTCTCGGGGTTTGCGGAGTCACCGGCAAGCACTTCGCCGTGATAATTCGTCGGGATGCCGCCCATGTT
>CALDHQ010000031.1 GCA_937894055.1 uncultured Polymorphobacter sp. | reverse complement strand
GCACCCCGAACGCGGCGGTCGGCAACAACAGCGCCAGCACCGGCCGGCTGAAGGTGCGGCGAAACGCCCAGACGCCGACGACATCCTGCACGATCAGGATCGGCAGGATGATTGCCGCAGCGCGCACCGGCGTCGTCACCAGACTAAACAGCGGCACCGCCAGCGCGCCGACGCCGCTGAACCCGCCCTTGGCGAGCCCGAGGATGATGACCGCGCTGACCGCCACGGCATAGAAAGTAAATTCGCTCGACACGATGGCGACACTGCGGTGTCATGGCGGTGCGGTCAATCGCGGTGCGGTCGGTGTGCGCGCGCGGGATTTCGGTTCCTGCAGGCGTAGACGTGCAAGGCGGGGGGGGAACGATGATGCACAGATTCAACCGACTTTACCTCGCCGGAGCGCTGTTCGTCGCGGTGGCGTCCGCCACCTCAGCGCAGGCCGAAACGCCGGCCGAGCCAGCGCCGATTGTCTGCGACGCAGTCTGGCACGACAACGCCCGCAACCGCGAGATGCCGGTGCGCATCCGCATACCGGCGACCGGCGCGCGCGTGCCGGTTGTGCTGTTCAGCCACGGCCTCGGCGGTTCGGTCGCCGCCGGCACGCGCTGGGCCGCCGACTGGAACAACGCCGGCTTCGCGGTCATCCACCTCCAGCATCCGGGCAGCGATGCCAGCGTCTGGGAGTCGCTGCCGCCGCCGCAGCGTATGGCTGCGCTCAAAGCCGCGGTAAACGCGCAGCAGATGGTGGCGCGGCTTCAGGACGTCAATTTTGCTGTCGACACGGTGATCGCGCACGGCAAGTACGGCGATTGCGACCTCGCGCGCCTCGACAGCCGCCGCATTGGACTGGCGGGGCACAGCATGGGTGCCGGCACCGTGCTGGCGGCGGCCGGGCAGCGCTATCAGGTCGGCACGGAATTGCGCAGTTTCCCTGATCGGCGCATCAGGGCGTTCATCGCATTCAGCCCATCGGCACCGCCGGTTGCGCGTGCCGCGACGCCCGGCGACGATTTGACCGCGGCGGCGATGGCGTTCGACCATATCACCGCGCCGTTGCTGTCGGTAACCGGCACGCGCGACACCTCGCCGATCGATCCGTCGCTGACGCCATTGTCGCGGCAGCTGGTGTTCCGCGCGCTGCCGAAGGGCAATGCCTATCTGCTGGTGCTGGATGATGCCGACCATATCGTGCTCGGCGGCGGCAACGGCGAGGGCGCCGCGCTGCGCCAAACGACCAGCGCCGACGATGCCGGCATCGAGCGTGTCGTCGGCCAGGTGACGAGCTTGTTCTGGCTGGCGACACTATCCGACAGCGCGCTGGCGTTGAAAACGCTCAAGGACCTGCCCGCCCGGGCGCTGCGGCCGGGTGACAAATGGAGTGTGCGATAGCGACGGCGGATTGCGCGCTTGCGCGCCGAATCCAACATTGCGATGTCATTCCCGCGCAGGCGGGAATCCATCTCGGCGCCGGCATTTGCCGTGGATTCCCGCCTGCGCGGGAATGACATATTGGGGAGAACGCAGCGACACGCGGTTGCGCCGCAGTTTGTCCTTGCAACCGGCACGCGCATTGCCTTCATAGCGGTATCGGCAGCCTGCAGGACATTTCCGCCATGAACGCACCTCTCCACCCCGAGCTTTGGCAGCGCGCCCGTGCGCAGGTGGTGGCGGTGCCGGCAATCTATGGCAATGTCGATTTCGACGCGCAGCCCTACCGCTTCGCCACCGCGCCCGATGATGTCTCGACCTTGCCCGAAGCGCTGACCGGCGAGCGGCCGCGCGTGCTGGCCGATGCGCAAGCCGTCGATCTGGTGCGCGCCTATACGATGATGGGCGACATTGTTGCCGACGCCTATGCCGCGCTGATCCCGACCTACGGGCTGCAGACGCTGATCGCGATGCTGGTCACCGCGTGCGACAAGGGCATCGACGCGGTCGCCGATGCGCCGGCCGAGCTCGCGGCGTTCATCGCGCATATGGAGCGCACGCCCGAATGGCTCGACATGGCGCTGGTCGAAGCCGGCGCGCGCCATGACCGCAACTCGACCGCGAACCTGTCGCCGTTCGTCATTCGCGGCGCGTTTCTGGCGACCTTCCTCAATAAATATTCGGCGCTGCCGATGGCGCTGACGGGGTCATTATCGAACGTCACCGCGGCACGCCGCGTGAAGGAAACCGCGACCTTCTTCGCGACAACCGTGCTGCCCGGCGCGCTCGAACGCCACGGCCCCGGCTTCAAGGCGGCGGCGATGGTGCGGCTGATGCATTCGATGGTGCGCTTCAACGTCATGCGCCGGCCCGGCATGTGGGACCTCGCGGAGTTCGGCGTGCCGATCCCGCAAGTCGACCAGATGCCCGCCGGTCTCATCCCGATCTTCCTGATGTCGTACGAAATCATCGGCAAGGGTGGCACCGAATTCACCGGCATCCAGCGCGCGCAGGTCGAACTGGCGCGCTACCGCTGCTACCTGCTCGGCCTGCCCGAAGAACTGCTGCCCGACACGCCGCAAGGCATCGTCGACGTGATGAACACGCGCTTTGCGACGCTGCGCGACGGCTATGACGACGCCACCTGCGGCGCGCTTCTCCGCGCCACAATGGCGACGCGGCTGTTCCCCGATGACAGCCTGAGCGCCTGGGTGTTGAACCGCATCGAGCATCGCTTCTCACGCAAGTTTTTCGTGGGCACCATGCTCGGCGGCAATACCGAACGCGCCGCGCAAGCCGGCGTCGTGCTCGACGGCCGCGACCATCTGCTCCACGGCGTCGCCAGCCTGTTCATCGTCGGGCGCATCATCGCCTACAAGGTCGCAGACCGCATTCCCGTGGTGCGCGATATCGCCGACCGGCGGCTGGTGCGGCGCATCGAACGCCAGCTCGCGCGCTACGGCCGCGCCGAATTCGTCAGCGACGGCGCGCACTACAAGCCGGCGGTGGTGGTGCCGGCGGCGGCGGCTTCCGTGGCGGTGGCGCTCCCCGTGGCCCTGCCATGCCCGCTCAGGTGGTTGGCGAAGGCAAGGGTGTTGTCAAATTCTTCAATAATCAGAAGGGGTTCGGCTTCATTCAGCCGGAAGGCGGCGGGAAGGACGTCTTTGTCCACGTCAGCGCCGTTGAGCGGGCCGGCCATGGGGATCCCATGGAAGGTGATCGCATCAGCTACGATGTGGAAAAGGGACGGGATGGCCGCGAGTCCGCCATCAACCTGAGACCGCCCGAGAAGTGAGGCCAAAGCCCGGGGGGCGTCGGAATGACGCCCCGCCGGCGCCAAACCTGTGCTAGAGGAGCGCTTTCGCGGCCTGTTCGACGCCGGCGGCGCGCGCATCCAGGAGGGCGTCGCGGCGCTCCAGATTATTTTTAATATTTTCCGGCAGAAACCGATTCACACGCTCTTCACGGCGGCGAAGAAACAAAATGTCGCGCTCATCGTGCGGCTGCCGCTGGCAAGTGGCTTGCTCGGCGGGAAAATGACGGCGGCGACGACCTTTGCGGCGAGCGACCACCGGAATTTCAATGCCGACGGGCAGAAGTTCAACGTGAGCTCGCTCGAGAAGGAGCGCGCGAAGCGCCAGCCCAAGCCGCGGCCCGGTCTGCGAGAAATGCCCGAGCACCTGCCCAGGCGCACCGTCGTGCACACCCCGCCGCGAGCCGAGCTGACCGCCGTGCAGACACCGCAGGCGTTCCGCGCCGACCGGCCGGACGCCACGCCGGACCAGATCGCCTTCGAGCGAGCGCGACTGGCGCGCGCCCGCCGGCCCCGCCCCGACCGCCTCCCCGTCCCACATCGAACTGAAGCGCCAGATTCTCGGGGTGGAAGACGCTGGTCGAATTCCGC
>CALDHQ010000030.1 GCA_937894055.1 uncultured Polymorphobacter sp. | reverse complement strand
AACTGCCGGTGGTGAGCGCCAGTCGCGGCGAGCTCGAAGCCGATTTCGCGCCGTTCCGCGCGCTCAAGGCGGCGCCGATGGCGATGACCGCGCACGTGCTCTACCCGGCACTCGATGCCGAACATTGCGCCTCGACATCGCCGGTGATCATCGCCGACATCATCCGCGGCGATATCGGCTTCGACGGGCTGCTGCTGTCCGACGATATCGGCATGGCGGCGCTCGGTGGGACGATGGTGGAACGTGCGCAAAGCGTGCTGGCGGCGGGCTGCGATATCGCGCTGCACTGTTCGGGCGACTTCGCCGAGATGGCAGGGCTGGCGGATGCCGTGGGCACCATTTCCGACGCCGGTGCGGCGCGGCTGGCCCGCGCACTGGCCTGGGCCGATGCGGCGGCGGGCGGCGATGTCGCGACGCTGACGGCGCAGCGCGACCAGCTGCTGGCGGCGTGAGGCAAATGTGAGCGACCAGTTCGACCTGCCGATCCGCAGCGCGCCGAACGAGCTGACATTGAGCCTCGACGGCTGGGAAGGCCCGCTCGACGTGCTGCTGGCGCTGGCGCGCGCGCAGAAGGTCGACCTGTCGAAGATTTCGATCCTGGCGCTGGTCGACCAGTATCTGGTGTTCATCGCCGATGCGCGCTCGCTGCGGCTCGAGCTGGCGGCGGACTATCTGGTGATGGCGGCGTGGCTCGCCTACCTCAAATCCTGCCTGCTGCTGCCGCCTGACCCGGAGGCCGACCCCGATCCGCAATTGCTGGCGCTGCAACTGCAATTCCAGCTGCAGCGGCTCGACGCGATGCGCGACGTTGGGGCGCGGCTGCTGGCGCGCGACCAACTGGGGCGCGACACCTTTCGCCGGGTCGAGCCTGAAGGCGTGCGCATCACCGGCAAGCCGGTGTGGGATTGCAGCCTGTTCGACCTGCTGTCGGCGTATGGCGCGATCCGCGCGCGCGCCTCGCACAGCGTCTATGCCGTCAAGCGCCGTGCGGTGCTGGCGCTCGACGAGGCGATCGAACGGCTTGAACGGTTGCTTGGCGTCGCGGTCGACTGGACCGAAATCGCGCGCTTTTTGCCCGAAACCGAGGACAGTGAATACCGCCGCTCGGCGCTGGCGAGCACCTTCGTCGCGGCGCTTGAACTGACGCGCCAGGGCCGCGCCGATCTCAGCCAGACCGAAGCTTTCGGCGCACTGATGGTAAGGGGGATGCCATGAACCCGTTGCTGCGCGAGCTTGAGGCGATGCTGTTCGCTGCCGAAACGCCGCTGTCGGTGGCTGATATCATGCGGCTGGTCGGTGACCGCGAGGTCAGCCCTGACGACGTTGCCGCGCTGCTCGAAGAACTTGCCGAAAGCTACGGCCCGCGCGGCATCGTGCTGGTCGAACGCGGCGGGCGCTGGCTGTTCCAGACGGCGCCGGACCTCGGCCACATCATCCGCCCGACACGCGAATCCCCACGCAAGCTTTCACGCGCCGCCGTCGAGACGCTGGCGATCATCGCCTATCACCAGCCGGTGACGCGCCCCGAAATCGAGGAAATCCGCGGCGTCGGCGTGTCGGCGGGCACCGTCGACGTGCTGATGGAGGCGGGCTGGGTGCGCCCCGCCGGACGCCGCGAAAGTCCGGGCCGGCCGCTGCAATATGCGACGACGCCGCACTTTCTGGTGCATTTCGGGCTGGAGAGCCGCCGCGACCTGCCCGGGCTCGCCGATCTCAAGGCAGCGGGGCTGCTCGACCGCACCGCGCCGACCGAATTGTTCGGCGAAATGATGGCTGCGGAAACCGAGTCCGAAGATTCTGGCGCGGAACCCGATGCTGGGGTAGAAGCTGACGCATAACCGCCCCATATCGGGCGTGCCGCATGGTCGGCCATCTGGAGATTGTCATGGGTTCGCTTAGCCTGTTCCATTGGATCGTCGTCATCGTCCTCGTCATGCTGCTGTTCGGCCGCGGCAAGATTTCGGACCTGATGGGCGACGTGGCCAAGGGCATCAACAGCTTCAAGAAGGGGCTGGCCGACGACGCCACACCGCCCGCCGGCACGCCGGCGCCGCCGTCGCAGATCACGTCGCAGCCGGCACCGACGCCCGTCCGTGAAGAAGTGCCGCGGTCGTAGCTCTTCAAAAATCAGGCGAAGCCTGTGTTTGACATCGGGTATTCCGAACTGCTGCTGATTGCGGTGGTGGCCTTGGTGGTGATCGGCCCCAAGGATTTGCCGCGCGTCATGCGCATGGTCGGTGGCTGGGTCGGCAAGGGCCGCGCGATGACGCGCCATGTCCGCGCCGGTTTCGACACGATGATGCGCGAAGCCGAGCTCGACGAAATGCAGAAGCAATGGGCGAAGCAAAACGAGGAGATCATGCGCGCGACGCCGTCACTGGCGTCGGGCGACTGGATGGGTGTGACGGATACGCCGGTTACTGAAACCGCGACGGCCGAAACAGCAGTTGCCGAAACCTTCTCGGTCACTGACGAAAGCGCGCGTGCTGCTGTCGCAACCGAAGCTGCGGTCGACGTGGCGCCCAAGCCCGCCGCCAAGCCGCGTGCGAAGGCTAAGCCCACGCCCAAGGCCAAGACCGAAGCTGTTGCCAAGAAGCCAGCGCCCAAGCGCCGCGCCAAGGCCGCGGAATGAACGAGCACAACCCGATACGCGACGAAATCGACGAAAGTCGCGCGCCGCTGATGGATCATCTGATCGAGTTGCGTCGCCGGTTGCTGATCTGCGTCGTCGCGATGCTGGCGTGCGCACGCGTCGGTGCCCCGCACTCGGTCGTGTTCGGCGGATTCAGCGCTGACAGCCTGCGCAGCCGCATCGATGACGCAGAAGCCAAGCTTGTCGTCACCGCTGATGGTGGTTGGCGAAAGGGCAAGGTCTTCCCGCTCAAGCCAACTGTGGACGCAGCACTTGAGGCGAACGGTGGCGGAAGCTCCGTGACCAACGTTCTCGTGGTCAAGCGCGGCGAGAACGAAGTTGCCTGGACCGAAGGTCGCGACATCTGGTGGGATGACGCCAAGGCTGGTGTGGACGCAGAGCACGTGGCTCAGGGCTTCCCTGCAGAGCACCCACTCTTCATTCTCTACACCTCGGGCACCACTGGTAAGCCCAAGGGTATTTTAGATC
>CALDHQ010000029.1 GCA_937894055.1 uncultured Polymorphobacter sp. | reverse complement strand
CCGTCGTCATGGGCAGTTGCACCGCCGGCGGCGCCTATGTCCCGCGATGTCCGACGAAAGCATCATCGTCCGCGACCAGGGCACGATCTTTCTGGGTGGCCCGCCGCTCGTCAAGGCGGCGACCGGCGAGGAAGTCAGCGCCGAGGATTTGGGCGGCGGCGACGTCCATGCGCGACTGTCGGGGGTTGTCGATCATTTGGCCGAAAACGACAGCCACGCGCTCGAAATCGCCCGCAACATCGTCGCTACCCTGCCCGCCCCCGAGCCAGCACTGAAGGGCCGCGCGGCCAGCGCGCCGCTGTTCCCGGCGAGCGATCTTTACGGGCTGATCCCCACCGACACCCGCCAGCCGTACGACGTGCGCGAAATCATCGCGCGATTGGTCGATGGCTCCGAATTCGACGAGTTCAAGAAGCTCTACGGCGAAACGCTGGTCACCGGTTTCGCGCATATCGAGGGGCTGCCCGTCGGCATCATCGCCAACAACGGCATCCTGTTTTCGGAAAGCGCGCAAAAGGGCGCGCACTTCATCGAACTGTGCTGCCAGCGCAAGATTCCGCTGCTGTTCCTGCAGAATATCAGCGGCTTCATGGTCGGCCGCAAATATGAGAACGAAGGCATCGCCAAGCACGGTGCCAAGATGGTCACCGCGGTCGCCTGCGCGGCCGTGCCGAAGATCACCGTGGTTATCGGCGGCAGCTTCGGCGCCGGTAACTACGGCATGTGCGGGCGCGCCTACTCCCCGCGCTTCCTGTGGATGTGGCCCAATGCACGGATCAGCGTCATGGGCGGCGAACAGGCCGCCAGCGTGCTCGCCACGGTCAAGTCGGGCGGCTTCAAGACGCCCAAGGAGGAAGAAGCCTTCAAGGCACCGATCCGCGACCAATATGAACGCGAAGGCCACCCCTATCACGCCAGCGCGCGGCTGTGGGATGACGGCGTTATCGACCCTGCCGACACGCGCCGCGTCATTGCGCTGAGCCTCGCCGCCAGCCTGAACGCGCCGATTCCGGAGACGCGCTTCGGCACGTTCCGGATGTGATGATGTTTCGGTTCGCCCTCGCCACTGCGCTGACCCTCGCGGCACCCGTCGCTGCCGCGCCCGCAGCGACTGCGACGGCTGCACAAGATGCTGCCGCCGTGCTTACGGCTATCGACAGCTGGTTTGCGGCAATGCGTGCCAAGGACCGCCCGGCGTTCGAGGCCGTGATGCAGGCGGACTCGGCCTTCATCGCGATGCGCCGGACGACCGAAGGCTGGACCCAGGTGCGGCGCAACCGCAGCGAACTTGCCGACACTTTGCTGAACCGGCCCGGCGAGATTGTCGAGCGCTTCATCGAACGTCCGACGGTTCTCGTGCATGGGCCCATTGCCACCGTCTGGGGCCGCTACGACATCAGCGTTGCCGGCAAACGGCTGCATTGCGGCGTCGACAGCTTCAACCTGATCAAGGATGGTGCAAGCTGGAAAATTGCCAACGCCAGCTGGACCATCGAACCGGAAGGTTGCCCGAAATGACTGCTCCCCTGCTCGTCACGCTCGATGACCGTGGCACCGCGCGCGTCACGCTCAACCAGCCCGAAAAGCACAACGCGTTCGATGCGGCGATGATCGCTGAACTGACGGCGGCGTTCACCGCGATTTCGGCGGACCCCAAGGTGCGCGCCGTTGTGTTGCGCGGCAATGGGCCGAGCTTTTGCGCCGGAGCCGATGCGGCATGGATGCGCGCTTCAGCAGACTTGAGCGAGGCCGAAAACCGCGCCGATGCATTGCGGCTGTCGGCAATGTTGGCGGCGATCAACGATTGCCCCAAGCCGGTGATTGCCGTCGCGCACGGCTTTGTTTTTGGCGGCGGTGTCGGGCTGATTGCCTGCGCTGACCTCGTGATTGCGCGTTCGGCGGTCAAGTTCCGGCTGTCCGAAGTGCGGCTCGGGCTGACGCCCGCGACCATATCGCCGTTCGTTGTCGCCAAGATCGGCGCCAGCCACGCGCGACGCTATTTCACCACCGCCGAGGATATCGGCCCCGAACAAGCGGTACACATCGGCCTTGCGCACATCCAC
>CALDHQ010000028.1 GCA_937894055.1 uncultured Polymorphobacter sp. | reverse complement strand
TCGGCAGCGGCGCCACCGCGGTGACGCTGGTGCCCGAAATGGCGAAGACCGCCGCGCATGTGACGATGCTGCAGCGTTCCCCCAGCTATGTCGTGTCGCGGCCGGGCGAGGACAGCATCGGGCTCAGCTTGCGCAAATACCTGCCGTCGATGCTGGCGTACCAGCTGACGCGCTGGAAGAACGTGCTGCTCGGCATGTATTTCTTCCGGCTGATGCGCAAGTATCCGACGCAGGCCAAAGCGCGGCTGGTCGGCATGGTGCGCGACGAACTCGGCCCCGACTATGACGTCGAAAAGCACTTCAGCCCGCGCTACAACCCCTGGGACCAGCGCGTCTGCGCGGTGCCCAACGCCGACATGTTCGAAGCGATCCGTAACGGCTCGGCATCGGTCGAAACCGATACCATCGACACGTTCAACGCCACTGGTATCCGGTTGAAATCGGGCAAGCAGCTCGATGCCGACATGATCGTTACCGCGACCGGCCTCGACATGCAGCTGATGGGCGGCGCGAAGCTGAGCATCGACGGTGTGCCCGTCGAGATCAGCAAGGCGCTGACCTACAAGGGCATGATGTTCAGCGACATTCCCAATCTGGCGCTGTCGACGGGCTATACCAATGCCTCCTGGACGCTCAAAACCGACCTGACCTGCGCCTATGTCTGCCGCCTGCTGCAGCACATGGACGCGACGGGCACGCGCCAGTGCACGCCGCGCATCACCGATGCCGATGTCGCGCCGGCGCCGTTCATCGATTTCAGCTCGGGCTATATCGAACGCGCCGCCGCGCACCTGCCCAAGCAGGGCAACAAGGCGCCGTGGAAGCTGCACCAGAATTACGCGCTCGACATTGTGACGCTGCGCTTCGGCAAGGTCGATGACGGGACGATGGAATTCAGCAATCCGGTGCGCGCCAAGGTCGCGGCGTGAAGTTGGTTTCAAGGGCCTCCGGCGGGCAGGCGTGACGCCTGCACCCGATTGTTGCCAGTGACCCATAAGCTAAGTTGGCGATTGCAGCACCGGCAGCATATGGGTGCAGGCGTCACGCCTGCCCGCCGGAGGCTCTTCAATTCTAGAGGCACGTAAATGACCAAACGCAAACTCGGCCCCTTTGAAATCGAACCCGTCGGCCTCGGCTGCATGTCGCTGAGTCATTCGTACGGGCCGCCGCCGAGCGACGAATACGGCACCAAGCTGCTCAACCGTGCGCTCGATCTCGGCTATGATTTCCTCGATACCGCTTCGATTTACGGCGTCGGGCATAACGAGACGCTGATCGGCCAGGCGCTCAAGGGCCGGCGCGACGAGTTCGTGCTGGCGTCGAAGTGCGGGTTGCGGGTCGGCAATGACGAAGCGCGCGCGACGCGGATTCTCGATGGCTCGCCGGCGGGGATTGCCGAGGTGCTCGACCTCAGCCTGACGCGGCTCGGGGTTGACCATATCGATCTGTATTACCTGCACCGGCTCGACCCGAAGACGCCGATCGAGGAGTCGGTCGGGGCGCTGGCCGACGCGGTCAAGGCGGGCAAGATCCGCAGCATCGGGCTGTCGGAGGTGTCGGCCGCGACGTTGCGGCGCGCGGCGGCGGTGCATCCGATTGCCGCGGTGCAGACCGAATATTCGCTGTGGACGCGCAATCCGGAGATCGCCGTGCTCGACGCCTGCCGCGAACTCGGCACGACGTTCGTGGCGTTCTCGCCGGTGGCGCGCGGCTTTCTGGCGGACGGCATCGCCGACGCCGGCGGACCGTCGTTCGGATGGTTCCAGTCGTATGTCGATCCCATCAATGGCTTGCGCCTGTTCAAACCGCTGCTGTTCGCGCTGCTGGCTTTGCCGCTGATGCGATCGCAGATCGTCGCCGCCCCGAGCCGGGTGCTGCGACTCGTCGCGGTCGGCATGACGGTCGGCTTGCTGGTGGCGTCGCTCGCCGCCGGCGGGAAGGTGGAGCACGCGCCCTTCAAGCGGGGTGACTGCATCTCCTGCCACGACCCGCACGCCGCGGTCGGAAAGAAGCTCACCCGGGTCGAGGGCAACGCCCTCTGCACCAGTTGCCACAAGCCCATG
>CALDHQ010000027.1 GCA_937894055.1 uncultured Polymorphobacter sp. | reverse complement strand
CCTGCGTGATCGCCATGCCGTTAGGAAAATTCACCTCGGCGGTCGCCACCGAAACCGTGCCATCGGCATCGACGCGCGCCAGCACGCTGGGCTGCGCCGGGATTTCGCCGCGGGCGTAGGCGACAAAATCGAAGCTCACCGTATCGATAAAGCAGACGCCCGATGGCGTGCGGATCATGTCGTTGATGCCATAGGGTGCGATGTCGGCGAGCGATGCAACCGGTTCCGCAGCGGCGTCGGGCCGGTCGAGGTGGACCCGGACCAGGCTGCGGCTGCGCGCGTTGGTGACCAGCAGCGTGGCATCGTTCTCGAACGCCGTCCCCGATACCCAGTCCGGGCCCTGATAGACCTGCCGGCGCTGCCCGCCGGGCGAAACGGCAAACACCTGGCCGCGATCGATATCGCTGACGAAGAACTGCTGCCGGGGCGCGTGCCAGCGCGGCGCTTCAGGGAACATGAAGCCTTCGGCAATCAAGACTGGGGCATGTTTCATGGCGCGTTCCTTCAATTCTGGCGCTGGAGGATGGTCACGACCGCGGCACCTTCCTCGATGCCGAGCAGGCCGCCGCTGTTTTCCTGAAGTGCGGTGCGGGCACCTCCGACCTGGCGCGCACCGGCGGCACCGCGAAGCTGCTGCGTCAGTTCGTAGATCTGACCAAGGCCGGTTGCGCCGATCGGGTGGCCCTTTGATTCAAGGCCGCCGGACGGATTGACCGGGATGCGTCCGCCGATGCGGGTTTCGCCGCGCTCGGCCAACGGGCCGCCGTCGCCCATGGCGCAGAAGCCCAGAAGTTCAGTCATGAAGATTTCGCCGAACGCCGCCGCGTCATGGACTTCGGCGACATCGATGTCGTCCGGGCCGACCCCGGCGCGCGCATAGGCCGCCAACGCGGCACGCCGTGCCACATGCTGGTCGAATGCCCCAAACTCGCGTGTCGTTGCCGATGTCAGCTCGCACGCCTTGACGATGATTTTCGGGGCCTGGCGCGCAAGCTTGCGCAGCCCCGCCTCGTTGCACAGCAGGACCGCCGCCGCACCGTCGGACAGCGCCGAACACATTGCGACGGTCAGCGGATAGCCGAGCGACCGCGACGCCAGCACCTGCTCAACCGTCATGGCTTTGCGGAAATGGCATTTCTCGTTGTGGACCGAATGGTCGTGGTTCTTGGATGCCACGATGGCCAGTTGCCGCTGGGTCGTGCCGAACCGGGCCATGTGCGCACGACACAGCGCGGCATAGATATCCATGAACTTCGTGCGGTGGCCGGAACCCGATGGCCCATCGACTCCCGCGCCAAGGACGAGCAACGCATCGAGCGCTTCGTCCCCCGCACTCACATCCATGCCGCCTTCGAACGCGCGCATGACAGCGGCGCGTTGCGCTTCGCCATCGAATACCATCTTCTCGACGCCCACGGCGAGCACGATATCGGCGGCGCCCGATTGCACGTGCTGGCAGGCCAGCCACAAGGCCGTCGAACCCGAAGCGCAGGCATTTTCAACGTTGACGACCGGCACGCCCTCGATCCCTGTGTGCCGCAGCGCAATCTGGCCGGCGATCGAAAGTTGTCCTTCGAGCACGCCCTGCATCGTGTTCGAGAAATAGGCCGCTTCGACATCGGCGGCAGTCGCGCCCGCATCGTCCAGGCACGCCTCAACCGCTTCCGCCGTCAGCGACCTGACGCTTGACCCAGGCATCGGGCCGAACTTCGTCATTGCAACGCCTGCCACATAGAGGGTCGTCATGCCATTCGGGCTCCACCTGGTTCGCGTCGATGATTAGGATCTTATGTGTCAAGTGTCAATAGCCATTTGACACTTGACACTTTCGATCAAAATAGGCTTTCCTGCGCTGATGAAAGAACCCTCCCCCTTGACGGACAACAGACCGCCCACCGCACGGCGACAACTTCGGATGCGCGACCTGACCGCCGGGGCGCAGCTCACCCGTCAGGCGATCCACTTCTACATCGCCGAAGGGCTGCTGCCCCCGCCCGTCAGTTCGGGGCGCAACATGGCGGTCTATTCGGAAGAGCATCTGCAACGGCTTCAGTGGATCCAGAAGCTCCAACGCGAGCATTTCCTGTCGCTGAATGCGATCAAGAGCGTCCTCAACGGCGAGGATATCGCGGCGTTCTCGCCCGAGCAAAAGCAGGTGCTGCGCCGCGTGCGCGACGAATTGCCCGCCTGGGCACGTTCACCGAGGCAGGGCGAAGTACCTGTCGCCGACCTCATCGGCCCGAATGTCTCGGAGGGCGAGATTGTCGAGCTCGCCGAGGCAGGCCTGATCACCGTTCACGGCAGCGGCGCGAGCCGCAGAATCTCGC
Source organism: uncultured Polymorphobacter sp. (assembly GCA_937894055.1). Classification (GTDB taxonomy): domain Bacteria; phylum Pseudomonadota; class Alphaproteobacteria; order Sphingomonadales; family Sphingomonadaceae; genus Polymorphobacter_A. The sequence continues at coordinate 3,061 of CALDHQ010000027.1, read as the reverse complement.
AGGCCGACAGCGAGATTGTCGACTGCTTCGTCAGCCTCAAGCAGGCGGGAGCTACGCGCGAACGCGGCTATCACCCGGCGCATCTGGCCACCATCGACCATGCACTCGACGGTCTGGTCCGCCAACTCGCCCAGATCTATACGGCGCGGTGGCAGGACGCCCCCGTCAAAGACGCCGTCGCATTCCTTGAGGCAGTTATCCCGATCGACGAACGCTTGATGGCAATCCTGCTACGCAAGAAGCTGCGCGAGCTAATCGCGACGCTCACCGACCCAGCCGAGGCTGTGGCTCACGATTGATGGCGTAGTCAAAAAAGCGGAGACGTGTGCGTCGCTTTGCCAGGAAACCCATCATCGATCGATAGCTTTCGGGCGCCTAATGCACCAACTTGTCTGAGCGCGAACAGGCGCACCTCCGTCACGCGGAGGTGCGCCCTTGTGGTGATCACAGTTCCGTGTGCTCCGACAGCGTCAGGGCATCTTCAATATCGACACCCAGATATCTGACCGTCGTTTCAATCTTGGTGTGACCGAGTAGAATCTGGACAGCGCGCAGGTTGCCGGTTCGCTTGTAGACCAGCGCTGCCTTCGTCCGACGCAACGAGTGCGTGCCATAGTCATGTATGGGCAGACCGACAGCGGTTATCCACTCATCGACTAATCGGGCATATTGACGGGTACTGATGTGACCGGTGGGATCGATCCTGCTCGGAAAGGCATAATCGTCAATGCTGCCACCGCGCCGTTCCAGCCAGTTCAACAAACTGGTCCGTGTGGGCTCCAGCAGTTCAAACTGAACTGGTCGTCCGGTCTTCTGCTGAATGATCGTTGCCCGATTGCGGATGCTGCCATTGCTAACGAGATCGCCGATCGCGATTTTGACAACGTCGCAACCGCGCAGCTTGCTGTCGATCGCCAAGTCGAACATGGCGCGATCGCGCAGGCGACCTTCATGCTCAAGGAAGAAGCGAATTGCCCATACATCTCTGGGCTTCAGCGGCCTCTTGGCACCCACCACTCTGCCAGCGTTCCACGCCGGACGGTTGTCAAAAGTTGGTTCGTAACGCGTATGTCCCATGGTCGTTCTCCAGGCGAGCAGGACGCCCGCGGGAGATAAGGTGGGAACGACAAGGCGCGTCTTCAGCAGGCGACTTTGGGGCCGATTCCTGCCTGACCGCTTTCAGATCCGTGCCGACAAGAACCTGCCATTCCTGCCGGATATAGCTTTGCAGCGCGTGACCATTGCCCGCAAGCGAGTCATCGAGATGTCTCGCGAAAAATAGCGTGATACCGTCCCTGCCGTGGTGTAGGCGCTGGCTGACGTGGCCGCCGGCGATTTTCCGTTAGTGTCTTGTTGCTTACGCCCACACGCGATCGAGAGGACTACCGATGGCCAACGATATGATGAAGCCGCGAGAGGTCGTCGAGAAGAAGGATGTCTCGCAGGCATGAACCTTAAGATGAATGGTAGCCCAGAAGTGCTCTACAACATCGACACGACCTACCTGATGATCGGGATGCTGGTCTGCATGGCGCTTGCGATCTTCCTGGGCGCAACTGCGGGACGCGCACGGGCCGAACGGACGACTCCCGAAGGCAAGGCTCATATCTCTGCCTTGCAAGCCTCGCTTCTTGGCCTCATGGCCTTGCTGCTCGGCTTCAGCCTGTCGCTGGCGCTTGGCAGGTACGACAGTCGTTCCGCCGCAGTGGTGACCGAGGCCAATGCCATCGGCACGGCGTGGCTTCGCACCGATCTCCTGCCAGAACCGGGCCGGAGACAGGTTCGTGCGGCGCTTGCACACTATGTGGCAATCCGTGCGCAAGCGGGTTCCGTCACCCTTGTTGACGACGCCACCCGTGCCCAAAAGCGCGGGGAGGCCGAGGCGGCATTTGCGCGCACCTGGGAGATTGCAAGCGCCATCGCGCGCACGGATCCCAATCCAGCCACGGTTTCCGTGACGAATGCGCTGAACGACATGACCGACGCCTTTGGAAATCGCGATGCAGAACTCGACCGTCACGTTCCCGAACCGGTGCTGTACCTGCTCGCTCTTACCTTCATCTTTCTTGGATGGATGATGGGCTTCGCACCCCGTGTGGCCGGAGAGCGGCCACCTCGCACGATGGCTGCCATGATCGTGCTGATCGTCCTGCTCCTGTTCGTCATCATCGATCTCGACCGGCCACGACGTGGACTCATCGAAGTCGATCAAACCGCGATGCGCTCGCTTGCTGCGTCGATTTCCGCAGAAATGGCACGCACTGAATAACAAGGCTCGGTGTTGCGCCGAGACGATGGGAAAGCACGAGTTTTACGGGCGCCCGCCAAGCGGCAGTTCAACGCGACCTTTAGGCGGTGCATCAGTTGCGCGCCGAGACAGTCGCAAACTTCTGCATGCCCGCTTGTGGGATGCGCTACAGCCGACGGAACGACCGCATTGGGGCGCGTTGCAGCTGGGCCGATTTTCGTCCGCAATGGTGAAGGGTTTCGGGCGCACTTGCGTACGAAAGCCTCTCATGCAGGAACCCGCGGTCCGCATGCGCCGAGCTATGGGGATTTGTGCTTTGGCCCGTTGCAGGTCTTGTCGCGGAGTTTGCCCTGAACCACGCGACAACCTTTGGACCGGGCGATTTTGGGTGGGTCCGTGCGGGTTCTCACGCTGATTTCACCGCGAGTTATGCGCTGGGCGCGCCGCCTTCGGACGTTGGGTACATGTCGCCCTGCTGGCCGGCGCAAGCGTCGCGCGGCCATTTGGGCAGATGGGCCATGCCGGGTCATGACACGATATCCCGGATCGGCGACGTCGGCGCTGGCGGGGCGCGCGGCTGGCCCCAGCGGCCGAAGGTCGCGACGACGATCATGGTGCCGCCGCAGCAGGGGCATGGCGGGCCCGGATCGGTCGACGGCTCGGGACCAGCGTCGTCGGGTTCAGGCACAACGCCGAGCAGTTCGCGGGCAAGCACGAGGTGCACCTTGCGGGTGGCGGCGGCGAGCAGACCGTAATGACGGATGCGGTGGAACCCGCGCGGCAGGACGTGGAGCAGGAAGCGGCGGATGAACT